>CAIVAX010000177.1 GCA_903903935.1 uncultured Hyphomicrobiales bacterium
GGCGCATCATGCAGCAATATGGCAAGGCGCCAGCGCGGCGGCAGACCCGGATCCATGCACAGCGCAATTGCCTCGACCAGCACAGAATGTTGCGCCACCGAGAAAATATGATCACCACTTGTCTGACCATTCCAGCGCGCCACACGCGCCAGCCCGTGCGCAATATCGGCAATCTCAACATCCAAAGGTGAGGGATCCAGCAAATCGAGCCGACGACCTGACAACATACGCTGCCACACACGCGGCGGCTGAACAGGACGCGCCATATCAGCGCCTCCGCTTTGGGCGCACAGCCAGCGCCTGACAGGCTGCATGACGATGGCATCCCACCAAATGATCATTGATCATGCCCACGGCCTGACAATAGGCGTGCACAATCGTCGGTCCGCAAAAATTAAAACCACGCTGTTTAAGATCCTTGGAAATGGTCAGCGACAACGGCGAAGAGGTTTGCACCTGACCCATATGGCGCAGATGATTTTGCACAGGCTTACCATCAACAAAAGCCCACATATAAGCAGCAAAACCCATATCCGCTTCAATCTTCAAATAGGCTTTGGCGGATGTGATTGCGCTTTCAATCTTGGCGCGATTGCGCACTATGCCTGCATCTTGCATCAAGCGCTCAACCTTGCTGGGCGTATATCTGGCCATGCGTTCAGGTTCAAACCCATCAAAGGCTGAGCGAAACGCCTCACGCTTGCGCAAAATGGTGATCCACGACAAACCCGCTTGAAAGCCATCGAGAATGAGTTTTTCAAACAGCGCACGACTATCCCATTCGGGCACGCCCCAATCTTCATCATGATAGCTGACGTAAAGCGGATCATCGCCCGGCCAGGGGCAACGCGCTATGCCATCGGGATAAAGCACATGCGTGCGCATGACTCAGCTTTCTGCAATCGGTTCGACGCTGAGCTCGCGCCCATCTTGCGCGCGCACGACAAGGCCTTGCTCCATCGCCTCCTTGACCCGATCCAGTCGCAGCATGGCCAGCCCCAATGGCCCGAGCGACGATCCCATTACACCAATCTCACTCTCTCCCGCTAAAATGGGCGTGCCGACATCTGGTGCGCCATCGCCACACTGCACACGCACAATGCGCCGTCGCGCCAGCCCTCGGTGCTGGACCCGCGAGACAACCTCCTGCCCGACATAACAGCCTTTGTGAAAATCGAGCCCATGCAGCCGATCCATATTGGCCTCATGCGGAAAGGTCTCACCATAGGCAAAATCCAGCCCGCCGCGTGGCAGGGCAAAAGCAATACGGCGCGCCTCATAGGAGCTGGCATCCTCATCCTGCCCGGGCATGGCTTTGAATGAGTCGCGCGGCCCAATCAGCCTCCAGCCAAAACTGGGCGAGCGTGGATCCGGCATCGCGCCCTGCGCCCTCAAAGCTGCGGCCTCATCGCCCCACAGGGCTAAAACGCCGATCACCTGCGACACATCCGACACGTCGACCTTGGCCCGCAGCCGATACATCATCAATCGGCGGATCAGATCGCCCACCAGATCGCGGGGCACATCAATCAAAAAGCCCTCTTCACCGGCCTGATGGATGAAAAAATCATACAGAATCTTGCCCTGTGGGCTTAATAAAGCGCCAAAAGCCGGTTGATCGGGCGCAATTTTGTTCATTTGGCAGGTGACAAGGCCCTGCAAAAAGCCTCGCGCCTCAGGGCCCTGCACCCTAATCATGCCACGATCATCAAGAAAATATGAGGACATCGTCATAATCCGCCCCGACACCCCTCCAGCCCCACTGCCAGATGGTGTCCAACCTGAAATAATGATTCATCTTTTCAGACGCTCACTCTAAGTAAAGCTCTGAGTTCAGCAAGCAAGCTCGAAAGGCCCGTCATGTCGCAGACCTATGACCTCATTTTGAAGAATGGCATTGTCGTCAATCAGGACGGGGAAGGCCAGCGCGATATTGGCATCAGCAAGGGCACAATCATGGCTCTGGGCGATCTCTCACAGGCCCATGCCGGCCAGACGATTGACTGCAAGGGCCTGCATGTTTTGCCCGGCGTCATCGACTCTCAGGTGCATTTTCGCGAACCCGGCCTCACGCATAAGGAAGATTTGGAGACAGGCTCACGTGGCGCCGTTTTGGGCGGCGTCACCTCTGTCTTTGAAATGCCCAACACCAATCCGCTGACCACAAGTGCGCAGACACTCGCCGATAAAGTCAGCCGCGCGCATCATCGCATGCATTGTGATTTTGCTTTTTGGGTGGGCGGCACACATGAAAATGTGAATGACATTCCAGACCTCGAACGCCTGCCCGGCTCTGCGGGCATAAAGGTGTTTATGGGCTCTTCTACCGGCTCTCTGCTTGTGGAGGATGATCCGGGCGTCAGCGCAATTCTGGCCAAAACAAAGCGTCGCGCCGCCTTTCATGCTGAGGATGAATATCGCCTAGAGGAGCGCAAAGGCCTGCGCGTCAAAGGCGATCCCAATTCGCATCCGATCTGGCGTGATGTCATTACCGCCCTGCAATGCACGCAGCGTCTGGTCGCCATTGCGCGCAAGCAACGCGCCGCCATTCATGTGCTGCATGTATCAACGGGTGAAGAAATCGCCTTTCTGAGCGCTCATAAGGATGTGGCAAGCGTTGAAGTCACCCCGCATCATCTCACGTTGGATGCCAGCCTCTACGACAGCTTGGGCACGAAATTACAAATGAACCCGCCTGTGCGCGATGCCAGCCATCGCACCCGCATTTGGCAAGGTCTTGATCAGGGAATTGTGGATGTGTTGGGCTCTGACCATGCGCCCCATACGCTAGAAGAAAAATCGCGTATCTATCCCGATACACCCTCAGGCATGACCGGTGTGCAAACGCTCGTTCCGATCATGTTGGATCACGTCAATGCTGGCCGCTTGAGCTTGGCTCGCTTTGTCGATCTTACCAGTGCAGGACCGGCCCGCATTTTCCAGATCGCCCGCAAAGGTCGCATTGCCGAAGGCTATGATGCCGACTTCACCATCGTCGATCTCAAGCGGCGCGAAACAATTCTCGATTCCAAAATCGCCTCCCGCGCTAGCTGGACCCCCTATCATGGCAAGAGCGTGACGGGCTGGCCGATCGGCACGATTGTGCGCGGCCATCAAGTGATGTGGGAGGGGGAAGTCCTCACCCCTGCACAAGGCGAGGCTGTGCGCTTTATCCAAGCTTTGTGAGGATCATTGCAGGCTTTGCGGGGATAGACAAAACTACCCCCGCGGCGCTTGAGCCTGCTCAACAAGGCTCAGGGGGGCTAGCTGAGCTGTGCCAGACATGGGCGGCTGCCCCAAGGCGATCAGCCCGCATCCGATGATCAGCACGCTGAAGACAACAAGCGAGAAGCGCAATTGCCGCTCAGCCTCGCGATGGCTCATGCGCCAAATAAAACCCTGATCCCCTCCCCCGGCCCCGTTCTGCATTCTGATCTCCAAACTGGCAAAAAATTATCGGTCAGTGTGATTCGCTACTCAACGGCCCATCCCTCGCATGACGAGCTGATGCAAGGCTGGGTTCACAAGGCTGAGATAACAAGGCTGGTTTGAACAAAGCCGTACCCGCCGCCTCGCCAATCCTTTGGATTTAAGCGCTGAGCTGCAATTCTCAGTTGCCCCGCCGCCAATGGGAAACTATGGTCGCGCTGCGTGCCAATCGGCGCGCTCCCACACTAGTCTTTTTACTGGAGCCCCCCGACATGGCCTTCATTTCCGACGTCATCCTCAGCGTGAAGCCTTCCGCGACCATGGTTGCGACCCAAAAGGCCCGCGATCTGAAAAACGCCGGACGCGATATCATCAGCCTCTCGGTTGGCGAGCCTGATTTCGATACGCCCGATCACATCAAAAAAGCAGCCATTGCCGCCATTGAGCGTGGCGAGACGAAATATCCGCCCGTGCTGGGCATTGTGCCGCTGCGCGAGGCGATTGCCGCCAAATTCAAACGTGAAAACGGGCTCGATTATAAAGCCGCCGATACGATCGTGGGCACAGGTGGCAAGCAGATCCTGTTCAACGCCTTTATGGCCACAATGAACCCGGGCGATGAAGTCATCATCCCAGCGCCCTATTGGGTCTCCTATCCCGATATGGTGCAATTGTGTGGCGGCACACCTGTGCCGATTGGCACGCGTCTGGAAGATGGCTTCAAACTGCGCCCCGAAGATCTGGAACGCGCCATCACCAAAAAGACCAAATGGGTGATTTTGAATTCGCCCTCCAACCCCACTGGGGCAGCCTATACGCGCAGCGAGCTTAAAGCCCTCACCGATGTGTTGGTGCGCCATCCCCATGTCTGGGTGCTCACCGATGATATGTATGAGCATCTCGTTTATGGCGATTTCGTTTTCACGACGCCTGTGCAGGTTGAGCCCAATCTCTTTGACCGCACATTGACGCTCAATGGTGTGTCTAAATCCTATGCCATGACGGGCTGGCGCATTGGTTATGCCGCAGGCCCCGCCCAATTGATCAAGGCAATGGATTTGTTGCAGGGCCAGCAGACCTCGGGCGCTTGCACCATTGCCCAATGGGCGGCTGTGGAAGCCCTCAACGGTCCGCAAGACCATCTGCCGCGCTTTCGCAAAGCCTTTGAAGAGCGCCGCAATCTTGTGGTCTCCATGCTCAATCAGGCCAAGCATATTAAATGCCCAATGCCCGAAGGCGCCTTCTATGTCTATCCCTCGGTGCAAGACGCGATTGGCAAGAAGACACAGAGCGGCAAGATCATCACCACCGATGAAGACTTCATCAATGAATTGCTGGAGCAAGAAGGCGTTGCTGTTGTCCATGGCTCAGCCTTCGGACAAGGGCCCAATTTCCGTGTCTCTTATGCCGCCTCAACCAAGCAGCTCACCGATGCATGCGAAAAGATCCAGCGCTTTACGGCAAGTTTGATCTAATCAACATCTGGTCCAGAAACAAAAAAGGCCCCGGAAACGGGGCCTTTTTCTTATCTCACGACAGATGATGTGCGCCTATATTCACATCCGATCAATGCGCCACATTGGCCCAGATCTTCCGCTTTGTTAGATAGGTCAGTCCAGCCAGAAGAATCAAAAAGGCGATCACGCGAAAGCCCGTCTTCTTGCGCTCTTCGAGTTTGGGTTCTGCTGTCCACATCAAAAAGGCCGACACATCCTTGGCATATTGCTTCACAGTCGCAGGCGTTCCATCGGTATAGTCAACCTGACCATCGGCCAGCGGATTGGGCATGCCAATCTTATTGCCGGGGAAGTAATCATTCCAATTGGGATCATCCTTCTTGGAATAACCATTGAGCAAAGCGTAAATATAATCCACGCCGTGTTCCTGATATTGCAAGATGGGATCTGCCAGGAAGAGCGGTGTCCCGCGGGGATAGGAGCGGGCCTTAGCCAACAAGGACATATCGGGTGGAATAGCGCCTAATGAGGCGCGCGCCGCTTCCGGATTGGGGAAAGGCGAGGGGAAACGGTCAGAGGCACGGCCCGCTCGCTCAAACATTTCACCCTGATCATTCGGGCCGTCTTTCACCTTATATTCTGCAGCGAGCGCCTTCACCTGCGCTTCCGTAAAACCGGGGCCGCCCTCTTCAGCCAGATTGCGGAAGGCCACTTTCGACAAGCCATGACAATTAGAACAGACTTCGCGATAAACTTTAAAGCCACGCTGCAATTGCGCTTGATCGAATGTGCCAAAAGGGCCGCCGAAAGACCAGCTCTGACGCTCCGGCACAGAACCGTGCTGATCTTCAGCCAGAGCAATGCCCGTAAGTCCAGTCAGCCCGATGGCGAGCACAGCTGACAGAATGAGTGTCTTGGGTTGAACCATGATCATGATCCTCGTCAGCTTTAAGAATGTGCTTGGGCGTGAGCGCTGTTCTTGGCCAGCACAGCATCGGCAATAGAAGCCGGTACAGGCTTGGGCGTCTCGAACAGACCCAGCAAAGGCATAATGATGAGGAAGAAGCCAAAGTAATACAGCGTCAACAAACGCGATGCGATCACATAGGCACCTTCCGGCGGTTTTGCGCCCAGAAAGCCAAGACCCAAACAGGACACCACAAACAGCCAGAAGAAGAATTTATACAATGGCCGATAAGCAGCAGATTTGACCCGTGATGTGTCGAGCCAGGGCAAGAAGGCCAGCACAACAATCGCGCCAAACATCGCCATAACGCCGCCCAATTTGGAGGGAATAGCGCGCAAAATGGCGTAGAAGGGCAGATAATACCATTCGGGCACAATGTGAGCCGGCGTCACCAGCGGATTGGCTTCAACGTAATTGTCCGCATGGCCAAGATAATTGGGAGCATAGAAGACAAACCACGAGAAGAAAATCAGGAAGCAGAGCAGAGCAAAGCCATCCTTCACCGTCGCATAGGGTGTGAAGGGCAGAGTGTCACGCTCGACATTCTTGACTTCAACACCAGCTGGATTGTTTTGGCCAGTCACATGCAGCGCCCAGACGTGCAGCACAACAACGGCGGCAATCATGAAGGGCAGCAGGTAATGCAGAGAGAAGAAGCGATTGAGCGTGGGATTATCAACCGAATAACCACCCCATAGCCATGTGGTGATCGCATCGCCCACCAGCGGAATGGCCGAGAACAGATTGGTGATCACGGTCGCACCCCAGAAGCTCATCTGCCCCCAAGGCAAAACATAGCCCATGAAGCCAGTGGCCATCATCAAGAGGTAAATGATCACGCCCAAGATCCACAGCACTTCGCGCGGCGCCTTGTAAGAGCCGTAATAGAGACCGCGCAGCATATGCAGATAGACGGCGATGAAGAACATCGAGGCGCCATTGGCATGGGTATAACGGATCACCCAACCCCAGTTCACATCGCGCATGATGTATTCAACCGAGGCGAAGGCATAATCCACATGCGGCGTATAATGCATCGCCAGCACAATGCCGGTGATGATCTGACAGATCAGCATGAAGCTCAGAATGCCGCCAAAGGTCCAGAAATAGTTCAGATTGCGCGGCACGGGATAGACCACGAAAGAACCATGGATCAATCCCATGATCGGCAGGCGGCTCTCAAACCACCGGCCAAGGGCGCTCTTGGGTACGTAAGTCGAATGTCCACTCATGTGTTCGTCTCTATTCGAAGGGATTGGGAAGCGATCAGCGCTGAATTAGCCGATCTGCAATTTGGTATCAGAGAGGAAGGCGTAAGCCGGCACTTCCAGATTGCGCGGTGCTGGGCCTTTGCGAATGCGCCCTGAGGTATCATAGACCGAGCCATGGCAGGGGCAGAACCAGCCATCATAATCGCCCGAATGACCCAAGGGCACGCAGCCCAAATGCGTGCACACGCCAACCACGACCAACCATTCCGGCTTTTTCACGCGCGCCGAATCGGCTTGCGGATCGGGCATGTCCGCGGCTTTCACATTAGCCGCCTCTTCAATTTCCTTTTTCGTGCGATGGCGCACAAACACCGGCTTGCCGCGCCATTTCACGGTCAAAATGCCGCCTTCGGGAATCGAAGAAATGTCAACTTCCGTCGATGCCAGAGCGAGGGTCGAGGCATCTGGATTCATCTGGCTGATCAAGGGCCAGGCCAAAGCGCCCACGCCAACGGCTGCAACAGCCCCATTGGCGATGAATAACATATCCCTGCGGGTCGGTTCCGTGGTCGATGCAGCTGCCACAACGAGCTCCTAATTCTGTCCATGCACTCCAAAGACTGACGAAACGGATCAAATCCATTACAAGCAGCCTGTGACGCAAGATCAACAGGTCCACCTTAAGCCTTTGATGAGCGATCTTGTGCCGCATTGAGCCCAGACTGACGGGATGACGCTCACGTCCACCATAATATCCAAGCCTGCTTCAATCGCGGCTATTTCGCACCCTTCGGGGCGCTTGTCTATAGTCGCCAAGATGTAAAGTGAGGACTTTGCAACAAGTCCAACACGAGCCAGATTGCCGGACCCAGGCAAAATCCGCTAAGGGGGGGCATGCTTCACCCCCTCACCCTTGCCCTTTACCAGCCCGATATTCCGCAAAACACCGGCACCATGCTGCGCACCTGCGCCTGTCTGGGATTGGCCGCTGCGATCATCGAACCGGCCGGTTTTCCCATTTCCGACCGGCATTTCCGCCGCTCGGGCATGGATTATCTCGATCATGTCCCGCTTGAGCGCCATATCTCTTGGCGCGCCTTTGAGGACTGGCGCCGGGCCCACCGCGCCCAAAAAGGCGGCGCCCGATTGGTCCTGCTATCCACCAAAGCCAGCCTCACCTATACGAAATTTGCTTATCAGCCCGGCGATATTCTCATGGTTGGACGAGAATCGGCGGGCGTGCCCGACGAGGTGCATGATGCGGCAGATCAGCGCATCCTCATTCCCGTGCAAGCCGGGCTGCGCTCGCTCAATGTCGCTATGGCCGCCGCCATGGCCATGGGCGAAGCCCTGCGCCAGATCACACACACCACCCCCTAGGCTTGAGATGGCGCTTATCCCTGCGCCTGAAGCGGGCTCCAGCGCAAAACGGGAGTGCGGGCCGCGCCCGTCTCATCCAGCCGCCGCCGCGGCGCATAATGGGGCGCCGAGGTAAAGCGCTCCACCTCGCCATTTTTGGCGGCAAAGGCCAGCTCGCGCAAAGTGGCGATGAACAAATTCAACGAGGCCAGAGATTCCGACTCAGTGGGCTCGATCAACATGGCGCCATGCACGACCAAAGGAAAATAGACCGTCATGGGATGATAGCCTTCATCAATCATCGCCTTGGCAAAATCGAGTGTGGTAATGCCGCTCCCCTTGAGCCAGTCATCATCAAACAAAGCCTCATGCAGACAGGGTCGCTGGCCAAAGGGCAGCGACATCACATCACTCAAACAGGCCTTGATATAATTGGCATTGAGTACGGCATCCTCGCAGGCTTGCTTGAGACCGTCCACACCATGCGAGAGAATATAGCTGAGGGCGCGCACAAACATGCCCATCTGGCCATGAAAAGCTGTCATACGCCCAAAAGCCTGCGTGCCCTGCGCATCTTCGACAAGCTGCAAACTCTCGCCCTGCGCGCGAAGAAAAGGCACAGGCGCAAAGGCCGCCAATCGCTGCGACAACACCACCGGACCGGCGCCCGGCCCACCGCCGCCATGGGGCGTTGAAAAGGTCTTGTGCAGATTGATATGCATGGCATCAATGCCCAGATCACCGGGCCTGACCTTGCCCACAAGCGCGTTGAAATTCGCGCCATCGCAATAGAAATAAGCGCCTGCCTGATGCACCAGCTCAGCAATCTCGACGATCTCGCTCTCAAACAGACCGCATGTATTGGGATTGGTGAGCATAATGGCGGCGACTTCCGGCCCCAGCAAAGGCGCAACTGTCTTTGCACTGACCGTGCCATCCGGGCCAGCAGGCACGGGGCGCACTGTAAAGCCAATCAAGGCCGCCGTTGCTGGATTGGTGCCATGCGCGGATTCAGGCACAAGAACAACGGTCCGCGTTTGAGCTTCGCCGCGCGCGGCAATGGCAGCTTTGATCGCCATCATGCCGCAGGCTTCGCCATGCGCGCCAGCTTTGGGCGACAACGCCACGGCTGACATACCCGTCAACGCCATCAACCAATGCGACACCTCCTGCATCAGCTCGAGCGCGCCTTGCACACTCTGCTGGGGCTGCAATGGATGCACATCCGCGAAGCCCGGCAGACGGGCCATAGCTTCATTGAGCCTTGGATTATGTTTCATTGTGCAAGAGCCCAAAGGATAGAGCCCCGCATCAATCGAATAATTCTTCTGCGACAGGCGCACATAATGGCGCATTGCCTCCGGCTCGCTGAGGCCTGGCAGGCCCATGGGCGTGTCGCGTTCAAGCCCATTGAGCCGCATCGCAAAGGGCTCTGGTTCGGCAAGATCCACGCCGCTGACCTCCGGTCGGCCCCCTTCAAAAATCAATGGCTCTTCCATCTGCAAGCCACGATTGCCAGTGAAGCTGACTTTGTGTTTTTTTGTGCTCTCGCCGATAGCTGTGGGGCGACCCTGTGCACTGCTCATGCTCTCTTCCCCTCAAATGGCTGCGCGCAAGGCATCGATAAAGCGCGCCCGATCGTCATCACTGTTCACTTCCGTATTGGCGACAATGATCAGATCCTGAACATGACTCTGCTCGGGCAAGAGCCGCGAGACTGGCACGCCGCCCAACACGCCTTGCTGTGCCATCGCCTCAATCACCCGCGCCCCATTACCCGGCACGCGCAGAGTAAATTCATTAAAGAAACTCTGCGTCACAACCTGCACCTGCGGCACAGCGCTGAGTTGATCGGCCAGCTTGCAAGCATTGGCATGATTGGTGCGCGCCAGACGCCGCAAGCCATTCTCACCCAGCAAGGTCAGATGAATGGTAAAGGCCAAACTGCACAGACCCGAATTGGTGCAAATATTCGATGTCGCTTTATCACGGCGAATATGTTGTTCGCGCGTGGACAGCGTGAGCACAAAGCTGCGCCGACCATCAGCGTCCACAGTCTGCCCGCATAAGCGACCGGGCATTTGCCGCACATAGGCCTGACGCGTGGCCAGAAGTCCGACATAGGGACCGCCAAAATTGAGCCCATTGCCCAAGGATTGCCCCTCGCCCACCACAATGTCAGCACCCATCTCACCAGGCGAACGCAACAGGCCCAGAGCCATCACTTCGGTGACAACAGCAATCAACAAGGCCCCTTGCGCATGGCATGTATCGGCAATCGCTGTCAGATCACGTACATTGCCAAACACATCGGGACTTTGCACGACAACGCAAGAGACATCAGGCCCAATGAGTGAAAGAAGATCCTCGGTTGCGCTCACATCAGCGGGCAGGACCTCAACCTCATCACCCGCCATATGCGAGACAGTCTGCACAACTTGCGCATAATGGGGATGCACTCCACCCGACACAAGCGCTTTGCGCCGCTTGGTCAGGCGATGGGCCATCAATACCGCCTCGCCGCAAGCAGTGGAGCCATCATACATAGAGGAATTGGCAACCTCCATGCCGGTGAGTAGCGCAACCTGCGTCTGGAATTCAAACAAATATTGCAATGTGCCTTGCGCAATCTCCGGCTGATAGGGCGTATAGCTGGTTAGAAATTCCGAGCGCTGGATGAGATGATCCACACTGGCAGGCACATGATGCTTATAGGCGCCGCAACCGATAAAAAACGGTGCCGTTGAAGCTGTCAGATTGCGCCCGGCCATGCGCTTTAAAATGCGCTCCACCTCCATCTCAGAACGATGCGGGGGCAGATCCTTCGGACCGGACGCCAGCGCGCCAGCAGGAATATCGGCAAACAAGTCATCAATTTTGGCAACGCCAATGCGCGCCAGCATTAACGCACGATCATCATCGGTCAGCGGAAGATAACGCATCAATCCATCCCTCAGCCCAAAGAGGCAACAAAAGCCTGATAAGCAGCCTCATCCATCAAGCTGGCCAATTGGCTTTTGTCAGACAAGGTCATTTTGAAAAACCAACCGGCGCCTTGCGGGGCTTCATTCACCAGACCAGGACTGGCCTCCAGCGCATCATTGATCGCGCTCACCTGACCAGAGGCTGGCGCATAGACTTCGCTGGCCGCTTTCACGCTTTCAACAACAGCTACCTGATCGCCTGTGCCAAAACTCTGACCTAAGGCCGGCAGCTCGACAAAGACCACATCGCCCAATTGCGCTTGGGCATAATCACTAATGCCAACAATCGCATGATCGGCCTCAATGCGGATATATTCATGATCCTTGGTGTAATAAGTGCTCATAGAGGTCCCCAATCGTGAAGGTCTAAGTTCGAACATAACGATGCGGCACAAAGGGCATGGGGGCGATCTTTGCTCCCAGCGCTTTGCCGCGCACAATCAAGTGCACTTGCGTCTCGATCTGCGCGTGAGACGCATCAACATAACCCATGGCCACAGGCCCATTCAGCGAAGGCACAAATCCGCCTGACGTGATCATTCCAATGGCCTCGCCAGCGTCATTGAGGATCTCAGTGCCCTCACGCGCGGGCTGGCGCGACTCTGGCACAAGACCCACGCGCAAACGCTTTGGCCCCTCTGCCAATTCGAGCTGAATGCGCTGCGCACCGGGAAAACCGCCTTCAATTCGGCGGCGCTTTTGGATCGACCACGCTAGGCCCGCTTCAACAGGAGATGTGGTCACATCAATATCATGACCATAGAGACATAAACCGGCCTCCAAGCGCAGCGAATCGCGCGCGCCAAGGCCAATCATTTTCACCGCCTCATCGCGCAAAAGGGTGCGCGCAAACTGATCGGCCAATTCCGCGCGCATGGACATTTCAAATCCATCCTCGCCCGTATAGCCTGAGCGTGAGACATGACAGGTGAGACCATTAAAACTCACCACGCGCGCACTCATAAACGCCATGCTCTCAACACTCGGGCAATGGCGCGCCAAAACCTTCGCCGCTTTGGGCCCCTGCAGCGCCAATAAAGCGCGATGCGAGGCTAGCAAGAGACGAGCATCATTTGGCAAACGCGCTTGGATATGCGCGAAATCTTCAACTTTGCAGGCCGCATTGACGACCAGCATGAGAACGCCATCCTGCGCCGGATCGGCCGGACGCGTCACCATGAGATCATCGAGAATACCGCCCTCTTCATTCAGCAATTGCGTATAGCGCTGACGGCCTGGGGCTAGATTGACAAGATCAGCCGGGACCAAGGCTTCGAGCGCCAAAGCTGTACTGTGATGCGAAGCGCCAATGAGAAAAGCCTGTCCCATATGCGAAACATCAAAGAGACCCGCAGCAGTTCTTGTGTGGTTATGTTCGCTAATAATGCCCGAGGCATATTGAATGGGCATGTCATAGCCGGCAAAGGGCGCCATGCGCGCGCCCAGCGCTAAATGCAACCCATGCAAAGGCGTGCGCTGCAAAGGGCTCTGCAACAAAGCGCTCTGAGGCGCGTCGCTGTGCGAAGACGGCTCAGCCGTTTTGTCGCTGGATTGATGATCGACAGTTTCACTCATGTGACAAGCCCCAGATCAGACGCAGCACCGCCACCGATAAAATCGGCAGAGTGCATTGCGCCCCCTCTGTCTGGGAACCTGAGAGATTTCCCGGCGCTTAACGCCAGTTACGCCCGTCGGTGGATGCGCGCGGCATCACTTTCCAGAGTGTCATCTCTCAGCGGTCCATTGGCCTGAGCGTTTCCGGGGCGGTTGCGCCTTCGGCGCCGTCCGGCGAACCGGAACGGACTCTTCCGCTGAGAATTTAAATTCTGACTTACAATTAAGTGCGCGTAGACCTGATTCGAGTCAATTCCGTTTTCAGCCTATCTGCAGATAAAAGACAGACTGACAAAGGCAGGCGCTCTGTCAGTTAGCTTTGCGCTTATTGGTTTTGGCTGCAACGGGCGGGGCGCTAGCAGCACCCGCGCCTTCAAACCCAACAAAGATTTGATAATCATCAAACGCATCCTCACCCAGGAAAGGCACGATGATGGGATCAGCCACAAGGGCAAAGGCGGACTGGCTCTGCCCTTGGGGAATGCTCGCCTGCACGCGATAGCTCTTGGACTGGATAATTTTCTGATCTGCTTCGGTCCGCACAGCAACCTTGATCGGAACGGTGAAGGATGAGGGCGCACCCGCAGGCCCCAACAGGACCTTGCCTTCAACACCGACCTTAATCACGATTTTATTGTTCTCGACCGAGCATTCGCGCGCCAGATCACCCATAGAAAATTGATAACGCACATTGCTGGAGGACTGTCCGCCCGCATACACACGCTGAGCGGCAGCACCTTCAAACACATCCACCACTGGACAATTCACCTTGCTGATAACAGCCTTATTGGGCACGGGCGGCGCGGAAACAGAGTTGAAGGCAAACAAATTGCCCAAAGTGTCACCAGGATCACTCGACCCCGGAGCTGTCGAACAGCCAGAAAGGGCAAAGGCTGAGAGTATCAGCAGCTTTGATGCCTGCGCAGCACTCACCCAAGCAAGCTTGGCCATTCTCAACTCCCATTCTCGACGATAACGATAAGGCGATATGCCTTTGCAAACTCAGGTCTCGCTTAGCATGCTCACGAGCAAAAACGAAGACGGGACAAGTCGAGCGATCAAACTACAGCCAAGCGCCCTCAGGGTAATTTGTCATAGCCCTCGCGAAACCCCGCCAACGGCAGAGGAATGCCAATGCCCTCCTCCGGCGTGTTGAAAATGATGAAAGTCCCCGTCTTGCCTTTGCTCAATTGCTCCAAAAGACCATCCTCGATCACAACTTCGGCGACACAGCCAGAGGGCAAACAGCGGACAAAACCGGCCCGGCCAACATCGATCTGATCGATTTTCAGCCCCAGTCCAGCCGGCAGCAAGACCCCCAAAGGGACAATCACGCGCAAGAGCCGGGACTTATTATCAGCCGTTTTCAATATGATAATGACAAGATTGACGTTGGGCTTATCCTCTGCCGCCACTGATTGCAGCAGCGCGCATTGCTCGCGACTGGCGCCTGGCGGCGTCTCGCAGCGCAGTTCCCAATCGCCAAATTTGCCCTTGACCAAGCCCTGCGCGAAGGCTGGGCTCTGCAAAATCAGAAAATTCGCCGCCAAGCCCAATAAGATCAGAGCGATAGCCCGTCCAAGACCCTTTTGGCTGATAAGCGAGCGGAGCAAACGTGTAGATGGGCGACCCATGAATTCTCCTCTTCAGAGGTCAAGTATGTTCCGAACCAAAGCTTGGCTCTGTCACAGATTCGGCCCTTTTGAATACCACGAGAGGATAGGCTGAGGGAATGCTTGGAGCGTGTTCATCAGGAAGCCGCCCTCAGAGCTGGGACTTGTGCACAAAGCACCTCATTTTAGACATGGCAGTTATGCAGCTAAGCTCAATCTTGGCAGATGCGAGCATGGGATCAGCCAAACTTGGGTCATTTTGGCGCAAAAAGCCAAAAATGAAGGGGATAAACCAGCCTCAGCGGTCAAATGCCGCATCATGTTTGGGGGCCAGATGAGTTGCACTGAGACCCCTTTTGTGGTTTGGAGCATCCGATGGGGGTATTGCGTCTTGAGTCCGCTCCAAGGAATCGGGTCACAATACTGAACATGAAAGCCAAACGCCCGGTTGGCGTAATGGGAGCAATGACGTTGATGAAGCAATCTTTATCTGCGGCTTCGGGCCGCAAAACATTGGCTATCAAGACATTGGCTAGCAAGACTTTGGTTAGCAAGACTTTGGTCGGCTTGATGGCTGCGATGGCCTCAACAGCGGCCCTCATGGGGTCCGTCTCTGCCCAGACTGTGGGCCGCGGTTTTGAAAACCAAATGGGTCTGATCCCCGGCGTGACATCCATCGCTCATGAAATCGACTTTTTCCACAACGATATTCTGCTCCCGATCATTACGGTGATCTCTCTGTTCGTGCTGGCCCTTCTCATTTATGTGATGGTCAAGTTCAACGAAAAGGCCAATCCCACTCCCACCAAGACAACCCATCATACGGGATTGGAAGTGGCTTGGACCATCATCCCCGTCCTCATTCTGGTGGTGATCGCTATCCCCTCTTTCCGCCTGCTGACCCATCAGCTGACTTTTCCTGAAGCCGACATCACGATGAAGGCAACTGGCAAGCAATGGTACTGGTCTTATACCTACCCCAAGTCGGGTGATGTTGCGGCTTTTGAATTTGATTCCAACCTTCTCGATCAGGCTGCTTTGCCTCCCGGCAAGCTGCGTTTGTTGGATGTGGATTATGAAGCTGTTGTCCCCGTCAACAAGACGGTGCGTCTGCAAGTGACTGCAGATGCGGTTGGCGTCATTCACTCCTTCGTTATTCAATCCTTTGGCATTCGTATCGACGCTGTTCCCGGTCGCTTGAATGAAACTTGGTTCAAGGCCGAGAAGGAAGGCATCTATTACGGACAGTGCTCGAAGCTTTGCGGCAAGGACCATGCTTTCATGCCAATCGTCTTCCGCGTCGTGAGCGAAGAAAAATACAAAGAATGGCTCGCCAAAACCTCGAAAGAATTTGCTGCCACGTCTTCTTCGACCCAATTTGCGGATGCTGAGTCCGCAACTCTTCGCCAGTAATTTAACCGTTCAACACAGGATAATCCTATGGCTACGAACGCTTCGGCCCATCATCACGATCATGCTCATGACGATCACCACACCCCCACGGGTTGGCGTCGGTATCTCTTCTCAACCAACCATAAAGACATTGGCACGCTCTATCTCTACTTTGCCGTCATGGCAGGTGTGATCGGCTTTATCATGTCGGTTGCCATTCGCTTGGAACTGCAAAATCCCGGCATCCAGATCTTCCCGACAATTTCGGCTTGGATGGCTGGCGACAATTCCATTGATGCAGCCAAGAACATGTACAATGTGTTCATCACTGGTCACGGCGTGATCATGATCTTCTTCATGGTGATGCCCGCGTTGATCGGCGGCTTTGGCAATTGGTTTGTGCCTTTGATGATTGGCGCACCCGATATGGCCTTCCCCCGGATGAATAATATTTCATTCTGGCTCTTGCCTGCCTCATTCATGCTGCTGGTTCTCTCGATGTTTGTCGAAGGCTCACCGGGCATGTCAGGCTTTGGTGGTGGCTGGGTGATGTATCCCCCGCTGTCCTCGAATACGGGTCACCCCGGCCCGGCGATGGATTTCGTGATCCTGTCGCTGCATCTGGCTGGTGCGTCCTCCATTCTGGGTGCCATCAACTTCATCACCACGATCTTCAACATGCGCGCACCTGGAATGACCATGCACAAAATGCCGCTGTTTGCTTGGTCGGTGTTGATCACAGCCTTCTTGCTGGTTCTCTCTCTGCCCGTTCTGGCGGGTGCTATCACCATGCTGCTGACGGACCGCAATTTCGGCACCGCTTTCTATGATCCCTCGGGCGGTGGTGATCCGATCTTGTTCCAGCATTTGTTCTGGTTCTTCGGCCATCCGGAAGTTTACATTCTCATCCTTCCCGGCTTTGGCATTATCAGCCATATCGTTTCGACCTTCTCCCGCAAGCCCGTCTTCGGCTATCTGGGAATGGCCTATGCGATGGTTGCCATTGGCGCCGTGGGCTTCATCGTCTGGGCTCACCACATGTATACGGTTGGCCTGTCGCTGAACACGCAACGTTATTTCGTGTTTGCCACAATGGTGATCGCGGTTCCCACCGGTGTGAAAATCTTCTCATGGATCGCCACAATGTGGGGTGGTTCAATCTCCTTCAGAGTTCCCATGCTCTGGGCGATAGGCTTCATCTTCCTGTTCACCGTGGGTGGCGTGACCGGCGTTGTGCTGGCCAATGCGGGCGTTGATCGCGCGCTGCACGAAACCTATTATGTGGTAGCCCATTTCCATTATGTGCTCTCACTGGGTGCGGTGTTCTCAGTCTTTGCCGCCTTCTACTACTGGTTCCCGAAAATGTCGGGCTACATGTACAGTGAGTTCCTCGGCAAGCTGCACTTCTGGGTCATGTTCGTGGGTGTGAACCTGACGTTCTTCCCGCAGCATTTCCTGGGCCTTGCCGGCATGCCGCGTCGCTACATCGACTATCCGGAAGCCTATGCACTTTGGAACCAGATCTCGTCGTATGGCTCGTATCTCTCGGGCTTTGGCGTACTGATCTTCCTCTATGCCATTTGGGAAGCCTTCAGCGCCAAGCGCGTGGCTGGCAACAATCCGTGGGGTGAAGGCGCAACCACACTCGAGTGGACGCTGACCTCGCCTCCCCCTTTCCACCAGTTCGAAACGCTTCCGCGCATCACCGGCTCGGAACACTAAGAACCAAAACTCCGGCGGCTCTCACCAGCCGCCGGA
>CAIVAX010000178.1 GCA_903903935.1 uncultured Hyphomicrobiales bacterium
ATGTTGCTGGACGTGATTATTATTAAAAAATTGCGGTCTAAAAAATATCAAAATAAGGAGCGTGAAAATCACGCTCCCATAGCAGCCCCGCCGGCAACAACGGCCTTGACAATATTGTGATAACCCGTGCAGCGGCAGATATTGCCTTCGAGCTCTTCACGAACCGTCTTCTCATCAAGCTTGGAGCCATTGCGCTTAACGATATCAATCGCTGACATGATCATGCCGGGTGTGCAAAAGCCGCATTGCAGGCCATGATTTTGCCGAAAGGCTTCCTGCATGGGATGCAGCTGACCATCCTTGGCCAGACCCTCAATCGTGGTGACATCCGCACCCTGCAAGGAAACAGCCAAAGCCGTGCAAGATTTGATCGTCTGATCATTGACCATCACTACACAGGCGCCGCACTGGCTCGTATCACAGCCCACATGCGTGCCGGTCAAACGCAGATTTTCGCGCAAGAACTGAACCAGCAATGTCCTTGAATCGACATCTGCACTGACTGCTTTGCCATTCACCGTCATTGAAACGACCGGCATGGTTTCCTCCATCTAAGCCAAACGCCCGTTTGGGACGCTGCAAAAAATTAATCCATCGGCACCGCGACGCCCCGATCAAAAAGATCAGACCACGGGAATATGACACTACATTGAGCAGATATGCCCTTTTTCAAGGCTCACGCCAAGGGGCCCCTCCCCCCGACTAAAGATCAAGCCAGTGCAAAACCAGTGCGGAGATTTGCAACAGACAGCTTTAAGCCTCGAATTGCTTGACGAAATTAGCAAAGAACGTATCGGCATTCTTTTTTGCCACACCATCGATCAAGCGGGCTCCCAATTGAGCAATCTTGCCGCCCACATTGGCCTCGACATCATAACGCAGCAACGTTCCGCCCGCTTCTGCATCGCTGAGCGTCACTTTCGCGCCACCCTTGGCGAAACCGGCAATGCCGCCCTCGCCCTGACCAACAATGGTGTAACTATTGGGCGGATCAAGATCCTGCAATTCGACATGGCCCTTAAAGGTTGCGCTGACAGGCCCGACCTTCAGCTTAACGACGGCAGAAAAGCCACCATTTTCAGTCTGATCCATCGATTCACAGCCCGGAATGCAGGCTTTGAGCACGAGCGGATCATTGAGCTTATCCCACACCGCCTGCCGATCGGCTGGAAGTTGAACCTCACCTGTCATCTTCATCGCCATTGGGGTCTCCATCCTCACTGCAGCCGGGGAACCGGTTTGTCCTCCTTCCTTCGCAGGGGCCGCGCCCTGTTGCAAGGGCCAGAATAAAGCTAAATGGTCTAAGTTGAGTTTCTCGGACCTGATATTGCTTGAAGGCCCTCACAGCTTTAAGCCCAAGATCAGCTAAATTGGACCAGTTTGCCCCCAAAGGGAGCTCAACCGGATGAGACACATGCACAGGACAGAAATGCACAGATTGTCCGGCCTCCTCTTGCTGCTGGCCCTTTGTCTGATTGGCACACACCCGCTTGAAGCGCAGACCAAATCTGTCCCCGAATTGAAAATAGGCCTTGGCGTGCCGCTCTCAGGGGCCAATTCTGCGATTGGTGCGCAGTTCAAAATTGGCGCTGAACTGGCCATTGAGGACATCAATGCTGCTGGTGGATTGCGGGGCCAAAAACTCACACTCATGGCTGGCGATGATCTCTCACGCGCCGATCAAGGTCTGATCATTGCCAATAAATTCAGCGCTGAGGGCGTGAAATTTGTCATCGGCCATTATAATTCGGCGCTCTCCATCCCGCTCTCGCAAGAGGTCTATGATCCAGCTGGCATTGTGATGATCTCGCCGGCATCCACCAATCCCGTTTTAACCGAGCGCGGTCTGGCCAATGTGTTTCGCTTATCTGGGCGGGATGATCAGCAAGGTCTGGTCGCCGCCAATTATCTTCTCGCCAATTATCAGAGCGCGAAAATTGCCATCCTTCATGACAAATCCACCTATGGCAAAGGCCTCGCCGACGATTTAAGAAAGGCCCTGAATACCAAGGGTCAAATCGAAGTGCTCTATGAAGGCATAACGGTTGGCGAGAAGGAGTTTTCACCCCTCTTAGCAAAACTCAAAGCCACTGGCGCAGAGATCCTCTTCTGGGGCGGGCTCCATACTGAGGCCGCTATGTTGATCAAGCAAATGCGTGATCAAGGCCTCACAACGCAGATGATGGGCGGCGATGGCCTAGCAAATGCTGAATTTATTGCCCTGGCCGGGCCTGCCGCTGAAGGGGTGATGATGGTTCTTCCCCCCGACCCCAGCCGCCATCCCTCTGGCCTGCCCTTGCTCAAGCGCTTGGAGGCTAAAAAGATCAGTCCTGAGGCCAATATTTTCTATGCCTATGCCGCTGTGCAAGTGCTCAAACAAGGCGTGGAGGCCGCTCAATCGCTCGACCCCACTTTGGTGAGTAAGGCCCTGCATTCGGGCCAGCCCTTTGACACCATGATCGGACGTTTGGCCTTTAATCAAAAGGGCGATCGTAAGGACGAGGATTTTGCGGTCTACATCTGGAAAAGGGGCTCAGACGGCAAATTCACGTTCACCGAACGCTGAAGGCTCAGCCCAATTTGGCCAAATCGGGAAAGGTCTCCAACAGCCAAAAGCTGATACTGGTGAGACCGCCAGTGAGAAACGC
>CAIVAX010000179.1 GCA_903903935.1 uncultured Hyphomicrobiales bacterium
GCGGCCCTTAGAATCAATGATGCGAGCGCCAATTCAACGAGATACAATCCTCTTTTCATTCATTCGGCTGTTGGCCTTGGTAAAACCCATTTGCTGCAGGCTGTCGCCCATGCGGCCAGCGATGCAGGGCAGAGGGTGATTTATCTGACCGCTGAAAAGTTCATGTATGGCTTTGTCTCAGCTCTCAGGGCACAAACTGCGATCGCCTTTAAAGAGAAGCTGCGGGCCATTGATGTGCTGATCATTGATGATATTCAGTTTCTGCAGGGCAAACAGATCCAGCAGGAATTTTGTCACACGCTTAATGCGCTGATTGATGCTGGCCGACAGATTGTGGTGGCGGCTGATCGCCCCCCCACTGATCTCGAAAGTCTTGATGAGCGGGTGAGATCGCGTCTTTCGGGCGGTCTTTCTGTTGAAATGGAAGCGCTTGACGAGCAATTGCGGGTTAAAATTCTGGAATCTCGGATTGCCAGCGCCCGTTTATCGCAGCCTAATTTCGATGTTCCACCCAATGTGATCGATTATCTAGCCAAATCCATTCAAACGAATGGCCGCGATCTAGAAGGAGCGATCAATCGTCTTTTGGCTAATAATACACTCACAGGCGCAGCTCTGACTGTGCAATTGGCAGAAATTGCCATTAGCGATCTCGTGCGTAGCCGTGAGCCCAAGCGCGCTAAAATTGAAGACATTCAGAAATTGGTAGCGACCCATTATAATGTGAGCCGCTCGGATCTCTTATCGGCTCGCAGAACTGCAGCAGTTGTGAGACCAAGGCAAATCGCCATGTATCTCTCCAAGGTCCTCACTCTGCGCTCCCTACCTGAGATTGGGCGCAGATTTGGCGGACGTGATCACACAACAGTTTTACATGCTGTTCGCAAGATCGAGAGCTTGGCTGCCAAGGATTCTTCATTGGCGGAAGTCATTGAGCTACTCAAACGGATCTTGTCCGAATAAGCAGCTCATTTGCCAGTTTTAATACGGGTCCATTCGCGGGTGATGTTTTTTTGTGTGCCTTGCTCTTTTGTCTTCAAGGCATATAAGCGATCAAAGATCACCTGATCCGGATAGATGGATTTGTTCTCCAATATTTCCTTGCTAATGAATGGCTGTGACGCGGGAATTGCATTGGCATAATTGGTGACATTGGTATTTCGCGCCGCAATTTCGGGCCTTAATAAAAAATCGATAAAAAGATAGGCCTCTTCAACATGCGGGGCGTCTTTCAATATGGCCAGATTATCGAAAGACAATAAGGTGCCTTCTTTGGGGATGACATAATCAATCTCAATCCCATTATGCGCTTCTTGTGCCCTGGCTCGCGCTTGATAACTGTCTCCCGCCCAACCCACAGCCAGGCAGATATCACCATTCGAGAGCGCGTTGATATATTCAGAAGAATGGAATTTTTTGACGAAGGGTTTTACCTTACTGATCACATCGGCCGCTTTCTTAAGATCAGAAGCATTGGTGAGGTCGGGATTCACGCCCACGAAGCGAGCAGCTGTCGACAGCATATCTTCGGGGCTATCTAGAAAATAAACACCGCAATCAGCGAGTTTCTTGAGATTCTCAACTTGATAAATATCGCCCCAGCTTTGAATGGTTTGACCCCCCAAGCGGGCTTTGATCTTCTGCGCATTGAAGGAAATGCCAGTCGTGTACCACATATAATTGACCGAATATTGATTGTTCGGATCATAGGTCGCTAAACGGGACATGATTTCTAAAGAGAGATTTTTATAGTTTTTGAGTTTGTCGCGATCTAATTTTTGAAAAATGCCAGCTTGAATTTGCCGCTGAAGAAAAGTCGCTGAGGGCACAGCAACGTCATAACCTGTGCGACCAAGGAAAAGTTTGGTTTCAAGCGCCTCATTGGAGTCATAAGTGTCATAAACAACTTTGATTCCAGTCTCTTTGGTAAAATCCTCAATCACAGACATATCGATGTAATCGGACCAATTAAACACATTAAGGACTCTCGTCTGTGCGATAAGCGGCGTCGAGAGCAGGCATAATAGGCCTGCCAATCTTATGCTTTTCGAGATCATGATTGCCCCGCTTCATTCAGAATGTGTTCGATATTATGAAGTCTCTCGAGTGCCGTATCGAGGGTCGCGTCTTTTTTGGCAAAACAGAAGCGCAC
>CAIVAX010000180.1 GCA_903903935.1 uncultured Hyphomicrobiales bacterium
GCTATATTGACCCTTTGCTGTTCGCCCCCAGAAAATGTGGCCGGCGCCAAATGCCATAAGCGGTCAGGAATATTTAAGCGTGCCAACATGTCAGCAGCAGCTTTTTTAGCGATGTTCTCATCAGTTCCCCGCTGAATGAGCGGTTGGGAAACAATATCGAGCGTGGTCACCCGTGGTATGACTCGTAAAAACTGACTGACATAAGCCATGGTGACTTTGCGGATTTGCAAAATATCACGAGGATCAGCTTTGCAAATATCAATCCACTGGCCATGATGGAAAACTAAAATCGAACCCTCAGTTGATTTATAATTCCCATAAATCATTTTCAGCATAGTTGATTTGCCAGCACCAGAGGGGCCGTGCAAAACCAGACACTCACCTTCATGAGCAGAAAAGCTGGCATGAGAGAGAACCGGAATTTGAGTCCCATCCTGATTATGCAGGATGAAAGTTTTCCCAACAGAATTGATTTGAATCAGTTCCATGTTCGCCATTTTAGACAAGCACCGCAGAGGTCAAAAGTTGTGTATAGGCATGCTGTGGATCATCTAAAACCTGATCAGTAAGCCCGGTTTCAACAACATAACCGTCCTTCATCACCATCAATCGATCCGTCAGCAACCGCGCAACAGCCAGATCATGCGTCACGACAATCACCGAAATATTCAATTCTCTGACAAGATTGCGGATCATATCGAGCAGCTTGGCCTGAACAGAGACATCCAATCCACCCGTTGGCTCATCCATGAAGACGAGTTTCGGATCAGAAATAAGAACGCGGGCAATTTGCAATCTTTGTTGCATGCCGCCGGAAAACCGCAAGGGCATATCATCAATACGCTCAGGATCGATCTCAACGCGGCTCAGCCATTCCTTGGCATTGCTGCGTATATGCCCATAATTACGAATACCCTGATCGAGCAAACGTTCAGCAATATTGCCCCCGGCAGAGACTTTCATCCTCAGGCCATCGCGAGGATTCTGATGGACAATGCCCAAATGTTTGCGCATGAGAGCGCGCCTCTGAGCAATACCAAGATTATAAAGATCGACCATGTGAGTAGTATCATCGATCAGAACTTGGCCAGACGTCGGAGAATCCAAGCCCGCCAGACAGCGCAGCAATGTAGATTTTCCTGAGCCTGATTCACCAACAATGCCTAAAACCTCACCAGGCCAGATTGAAAAATCAATCTCGCTACAGCCAATTCTAGACCCATAAAAACGCGACAAACCAACTGAGCGCAAAATGGGCTGGGCTGACAAAGTGGCATTCAATTGGATTGGGGTATGATGTGTCTCGCTCATTGTTGCGCCGCCGAGGCTGATTGACGACAATAATCCGTATCCGAGCAAACAAAGAGGCGAGACCCCTTATCGTCAACGATCACTTCATCAAGATAAGACAATTTGGAACCACAAATGCCACAAGGTTGATCCCACTTTTGAATGGTGAAGGGATGATCTTCAAAGTCGAGACTCTTCACCTTGGTATAAGGAGGTATGGCATAAATGCGCTTCTCACGACCC
>CAIVAX010000181.1 GCA_903903935.1 uncultured Hyphomicrobiales bacterium
ACTTGCCAGAAATCAGACTTGCCAGAAATCAGACTTGCCAGAACTGGATAAAGACTCAACCGCGCCCTAAAACACTCTTCATCCCAAAATTTAAACACACAGGGCTAAAAATACAGGAGAGGATGTGATGACGAAGCCAACACGCACCGGCATGATCGGATTGGGCGCTATGGGCCTGCCCATGGCCGGACATCAAAAGCGCCATGGCTTTGAAGCCTGCGGCTGCGATGTCTCACCTGAGGCGCAAAAACGCGCCCGTGAGGCAGGCATTATTGATTATGATACGCCTGCCGAAGTTGGTGCCCATTCTGATGTCGTCATCGTCATGGTGGCCACTGATGATCAGGTCATAGATGTTGTCGTCAAATCCGGCCTGCTCGATACGATGAAGCCCGGCTCCGTGATTGCCATCGCCAGCTCGGTCGCCCCCGCCACCTGTCAGGAGCTTGAAAAGCTCTGCGCACAGCACAAGATCGGCCTGCTTGATACGCCCGTTGTGCTGGGACAAGAGGCCTGCAATGAAGGCACAATGGTGACCTTCGTCGGCGGCACTGAAGAAGCCTATAGCTATGCGGAACCAGCGCTCAGCCCGTTCAGCAGCAAGGTTTTGTATGTCGGCAAATCCGGCAGCGGCCAACTGACCAAGACCCTCAACAATATGCTGCTCTGGGCCTGTATGTCGGCCAATTATGAAGCCTTGAGCTTTGCCAAAGCCACGGGCGCTGATGTGCCTAAATTGATTGAAGCGCTCAAATATTCCTCCGGCGCCAATTGGTCGCTCTCGCGCTGGGGCAAGAGCACAGGCAAATGGGCCGAAAAGGATATGGATCATGCGTTGGAGCTGGCGCAGGAAGCCAAAACGCCCGTGCCCTTGGCTGCCCTAGTAGATCAGTTGATGAAGGGTATGAACCAACAAAAAATGCTCGACTTGCTGAAGTAAACCGGCAGGATCACTCTAATCGCCAATCACATGCATTTTGCTTAGGGAGATTGACATGAAAATTCACCACATCGCATTTGCTATCAGCACTTTTTCCGCTCTGGTCGGGCAGACTCCAGCCTTTGCCCAAGCGCCCATTCCCCTGCGGGTTGGCTATGATGGATTTTCCATCACCACAGCGCCGATGGATTTTGCCCAGAAGCAAGGCCTGTTCAAAAAGCATGGCCTTGATATCACCATCACCTATGTCGATGGTGGCCCAACTTTGACGCAAGCTGTTGTCGGCGGCTCGATGGACATTGGACAAAACGGCTATACCTCTGCTGCCGCTGCCGCCCTGCAGGGTGCTGATCTGGTGTTCATCGGCGGCATTTCCAACAAACTGCCCTTTCAGCTCGTTGTCAAAAACGAGATCAAGACTGCCGCTGATTTGAAAGGCAAGCGCATTGCCATTTCGCGCTTTGGCTCTTCCACTGATACGGCGGTGACTTTTGCAGTCACTTATCTTGGCCTCAAGCGTTCCGATGTGAATATTTTGCAATTGGGCGGCGAAACCACACGCACAGCTGCGATGATGTCGGGTCAGCTTGATGCGTCAATGGAGCAATATCCGCGCACGGCTGAATTGATGGATGAAGGCTATCATGTGCTGGCAGATTGCACGGAGATTGCGGGGGATTATCCCAACACCTCTTATGTGACGACCAAAACATTTCTGAAGAAAAATCCCGAAGCCGCCAAGCGCTTCATGATGGCCATGTCTGAGGGCATTGCCGCCTACAAGCAAAATCCTGAGGCTGCGATCAAATCGACATCGGACTTTTTGAAGCTCAAGCCCGGACATGCTGCAAAAGATACCTATGATTATTTCACCAAGGAAATCTTTCCCGATGTTCCGGCCCCCTCGATCAAGGGCATTGCCATTGTGCTGGATGAGCTCAAAGCCACAGTGCCGGCTGCCGCAACAACCAAGCCTGAATCACTCGTTGATATGAGCATTCTGGATGGCCTGCAAAAAGATGGCTTCTTTGCCAGCTTGAAGAAGTAATCTGATCCCATCCCAATAGGTTCGAGCCTCATGGACATGATACAAACTAGCGGACCTGCTCACGATAAGGGCGCGCAGCACAGCCTGTCTGCGCGGCCCGTGAAAATGGCGGCCCGCAATGTCCGGCTTGATTATTATAATGAGCGCATTGGCCAGAGGTTAAAAGTGCTCGATGGCATTGATCTCTCTGTCTACAGCGGCGAGCTCTTATCCATTGTGGGCCCCTCTGGTTGCGGCAAATCCACTTTCCTCAGCGCAGTCGATGGACTGATCAGCATTGATGATGGCCAGATCCTCGTTGATGATCAGCTCATCACAAAGCCTGGGCCCGATCGCGCCATGGTGTTTCAGAATGATTCTCTGTTTCCCTGGCGAACCGTCACTCAAAACGTCATGTATGGCTTAGAGATCCAGCAGAAAATGCCGCGCGGGCAGATGCTCGATCGCGCCCGCTCACTCGTCGAGCTTGTCGGACTATCTGGCTTTGGCGATCACTTCCCGCATGAATTATCCGGCGGCATGCGCCAGCGCGTCAATATCGCCAGAGCTTTGGCGCCGGATCCGCAATTGCTCCTGCTGGATGAGCCCTTTGCCGCGCTTGATGCGCAGACACGCGAATTCATGCAGGCTGAGCTGTTGAAGATTTTGGAGCGCACACAAAAGACGGCCCTCTTCATCACGCACCAAATTGATGAGGCGATCTTCCTTTCCTCGCGCGTGGCGGTCTTTTCTGGTCGCCCCGCCCGTATCAAAGAAGTTGTCACCATTGATCTGCCGCAACAGCGCACCTTATCGATCAAGCAGGACCCGCGCTTTCGTCACTTGCAGGATCATATCTGGCGTCTGATCGAAGAAGAATCGGCCAAAACAGGGATGCAAACCCATGCCTGAGGCAAACACACATTCAGGCGCTGGGCGCAAGCACATCTCGCTTTGGAAACGGCGTGAGGATTTTTTCCTTGGGCTCATCGCCATTCTGCTCTTTCTTGCCTTTTGGGAGTTTTCTGTCGCGCAAGCATGGATCAAGCCCTTGTTTGTCTCCTCCCCCAGCCGCATCGCCAAAGCGCTGACAATGATGATTGCCGATGGCAGCATTTGGCGTGATCTGCGCGTGAGCGGATTAGAATTTACGCTCGGCTATGGGCTGGCTGTGCTCATTGGCATTCCTCTGGGCATAATGATGGGCTGGTATAAGCGCATCAATGCCGTGCTTGATCCCTTTG
>CAIVAX010000182.1 GCA_903903935.1 uncultured Hyphomicrobiales bacterium
CCATTGCGTCCGACAATATCGCGAAAGAGTTTGAGGCCTTTTTCTTCGCCCATTTCAGTGGCGATGGTGGCGAGCCAATCTTCATCCTCAGCTTCAATGCCGAGTTTGCCCTTATATTTTGCATCGACAAGATCTTCATAGGATTTAGGCACATCAGCCTTTTTGATCAGATTAGTGTTATAGACGCCGGCGATAATATTGAGCCGCGTTCCCATCCAATCACCATGCGAGATCACCGCCTGGGGCGTGAGATCGGCAATCACGGGCGATTTAATGGGCTGCAGCAATTGCTCACGATGCAGAGATTCCATTTCGCGGCCGCCGAGCTCGAACAGATCAACCTCATAGCGACCGGCGCGATATTCGACGATGACGCGCTGACGCACATCTTCCGCGCTGCCGCGCCAAACATTGACCTTCACGCCAAACTTTTTCTCAAAGGCATCGGTGAGGATTTTGAGATCCTCAATCTGCAATGAGGTGTAGATTGTGAAAGTCCCTTCCTTGCGAGCACCTGCCACAAGGCGATCCATGCGATCCGGGCCGGAGAAACCAGCAACGTCTTGGATGCTTTGCGCCATAGATACGGCCGATGCAGCAACCAAGCCGAAGAATGCGACTATAGCCAAGCAAGCAGACTTGAGGGTCCGGTTCATGATTTCCTCCCAGAACAGATAAGAAATCGGAGCGCGAGGCGCTCCGATTGATGTGTGTGATCAGGCCACTTTGGGCGGCAAAGTTTCAAGCTCTGTCTTATAGGCTTCGTCCATTTTGGGCGCCAAGCCATGCTTGCCCAATTCTTCTGAGAAGAGCGAACGCACAATCGGCTTTTCGTCTGCATAATCGATCTGGTCGCCACCAATGCGGCGGCTGATCCAGGCCTTGGGCACGCCCTGCGCATTGCGGATAGAAACCACCTCATGCTTGAAGGCAAGATAGCGGGCTGGTGCAGTGCCTGTATTGAAATGCTGATGGAACCACATATTGGGCGGCACGATCAAAGTGCCCACTTCCCAATCATAGCGCTTGGGCTCTTCACCCTCTGGCCACATCAAGGAATAACCTTCGCCAGACAGGATAATCACATAAGCGCCGGGACCAGGAGCATGGCCCTTCTTATAAGTGCCAACCGGGAATTGCGAGATATGGCTGTTCATTGAGCCCTTGGCCATATTAAAGCGAATATGACCACCGCCCGCGCCGCGCTCTTTGGCACTGATGAGCGGCAGATTCACTGCATCAGGCACAAAATTGGTTTGCAGCAAAAAGCCGTTTTGTTCGGTCTTCGCGGCAAAATAATCCGGCTCACCCGAGAAGCGGCTCTTGAAATCATGCTTAGTGTTAAACACGAAATCGAGATCTTCATAGAGATTGACGACTGGGGGCGCATTGGTCACGCCAATATAGCGCGCCGGCTCACGGCCCGAGCCATTGAAATGCTGATGCAAGGTGTTGATCGGAATCGCAAACAGCGAGCCTGGACCCCATTCAAAGGTGATGCGCTTGCCTTCATCATTCCACACAGTGGTTGAACCGCGACCATCGAGAATGAGGATCATTTCCTCATACAATTGGCGATGCGGGGCCAATTGCTTGCCCGGCGGGATCTCCATCACATAGCTGTCATTAGAGGTGCGCGATGCATCATGATTGACAAAAACTGCATTGCCCCCGCGCCGTGCCCAAGGCTTGAGTTCGACAGTGCGCAGATTGCGCACATAGAGCGCAGGGATGATTTCAAGACCCTCATCACGCACCCAACGTGTGTAAGGTGTCTCCTTTTCGGTCTCAAACTTTTTTGCCAGCTCATTCGAAGCGATCGCGTCCTTCGCCATCGGGTACTCCTGTTGACATTAAAAAAGAAGTGCAGCTGCCTTAGGCTGCTGCACTCGCACTGGTGTCATCCTCAATCGCCACGCATTTGGCGGGGTTCAATCGCGCATGGATCACATCGCCCACTGGCGTGCGCATGGAGGGATGCGCCCGTGAGCGCAGCATGTACTCACCCACTTTGATTTCAAAGTCGACGAAGTCGCCCAAGAAGATCTTTTGATCCACAATGCCATTGCAATGATTATAGCCGTCCGAGGCCGCGCCAGCATTTTCCAAAAGCTCGACATCTTCGGGACGGATGGAAATGGCTGCCTTGCCACCCTGCTTGAGCGAACCATCGCTTTCAACAAGCAATTGGCCAATGGGCGAATCCACACGCCAGCGCTTGGCGGCCTCATCATAACCACGCACCGAGCCTTCGATGAAATTAGTGGTGCCGATAAAGTCGGCAACGAATTTCGTCTTGGGGCGTTCATAGATTGTGCGGGGCGGCCCAATCTGAACAACGCGGCCTTCATTCATCACCGCAATTTCATGCGAGAGCGCGAGCGCCTCGCCTTGATCATGGGTCACGTAAATTGTGGTCAGGCCCAATTCACGCTGAATGCGCTTGAGCTCGAAGCGCATACGATCACGCAATTTGGCATCAAGGTTCGACAGAGGCTCGTCGAGCAAGAGCAATTCAGGCTCCATCACCAGAGCGCGGGCAAGCGCCAAACGCTGCTGCTGGCCGCCTGAGAGCTTGGTCGCCTCGCGCTCGGCGAGATGATCGAGCGCAACAGCGCTCAAAACGGCCATCACCTTATCGCGAATCTGCTGACGGCTGGGCTTGTTCTTGCGCACTTCGAGCGGGAAAGCGGCATTGGCAAACACAGTCATATGGGGCCAGATCGCATAGGACTGGAACACCATGCCGAAATTGCGGCGGTTCGGCGGCACGAAAATGCCGCGCGAGGACGAATAAACGACCGTGCCATTGACCTCAATATCGCCAGAGACCGGACGCTCCAAACCAGCGATTGAGCGCAGGGTTGTGGTCTTGCCGCAGCCTGATGGGCCAAGCAGGGTAAAGAATTTGCCCTTGGGCACTTCGAAAGAGACATCCTGCGCCGCTTTGACGGGCGGGCCCTTAGGTGTCTGATATTCTGTGTTCAACCCTCTTACGCTGAGCATTCGCTCCTCCCTAGATTAACTTACCTTTATAAGCCTTAAGCTTCCTTGATCCCGTAGCGCCGACCGGCTGCCTGTGCCACTAGAGTGAACACAAACAGGAAAGAAATCAACATCACCCCGAAAGCGGATAATTCCACATATTGTCCGTTCTGCCACAATTCCCATACGATGACCGATACCACTTCTGAACCCGGGCTATAGAGCAGGATAGAGCTGGATAATTCGCGGATCGAAACCACAACGATGTAAATCCAGCCTGCCACAAGACCCGGCTTTAGCAGAGGTAGGACAATTGTCCAAAAGGTCTGGGCCCAACCAGCCCCGCTCATTGAGGCTGATTCCTCCAATTCCTTATGAATTTGCACCATTGAGGTTGTATTATAGCGCATTCCATAGGGAAGGAAGCGGGTGACATAGGCGACAAACAGAATCCATATGGTGCCATAAACACCGCCACCCAAAGTCAGGTAACAGACCATAATTGACAAGCCAAGAACCAGCCCGGGCATGACCATGGGAAGTGAGGCCATATTGTCCAAAAGCCAACGTCCGGGGATTTTGGTGCGCAGCACAATCCAGCAAATAATGGCTGTGAGCACCATCACGAAAGTGGCTGTGCCGAGGGAGAGAACAATACTGTTCCAAACCGCTCCTGTGACATTGGGATAAGACAGGATCGAGCCGTAAGAGCGCAAAGATATGTTCTTCAATGCGGCCCAAGAGGGCACGCTATAATAGCGCTGCAAAGAGGACCACACGAGAATGAAAAAGGGCAGAATGATCGCAAAACTGGCGTAGGTGAGAAAAATGCCGCCCATCACATAACGCCAGCGCCCAATATCAATGACGCGGGGGCGAAAGCCCTTACCGGTGACAGTCGAATATTTATTGCCCTGACTGGCAATGCGCGCCTGAAACCAAATGCCACCCGAGGTGATCACCAGCAGCGTGATGGCATAGGCCGAGGCCAGACCAATATCGCTGGGATAGCGATGAATGGCTTCATAAATTGACGAAGTAAACACCTCAATGCCAACCGGTAGGCCCAGCAATGCAGGCACTTCAAAGGATTCGATCGAGCGGATGAACAGGATCAGAAACGAGGCCGCCACAGCTGGCCAAGCCAATTTTAAAGTGATGCGTGAGGCAATCTGCCAAGTTGACGCGCCCGACATCATCGCTGATTCCTC
>CAIVAX010000183.1 GCA_903903935.1 uncultured Hyphomicrobiales bacterium
CTGCGCGTGCGTCATGTGGTGCTGGCAATCAATAAAATGGATCTGGTTGATTTTGACCGCGCCATTTTTGACAAGATCGTCGCTGATTATCAGGCGATTGCCGGGCATTTGCATTTTGCCAGCATTATGCCCATTCCTATTTCTGCGCGCGATGGTGATAATGTCACGCAGCGTTCAGATCGTATGAGCTGGTATCAGGGGCCGGTGCTGCTTGATTATCTGGAGACGTTTGACGCCAGTGAGGCAAGCTCTCAGACGAGCCCCATGTATTTTCCTGTGCAATGGGTCAATCGTCCCAATCTCGATTTTAGAGGCTATGCTGGTACGCTGGTCAGCGGCTCGGTGCGTGTGGGAGATGAAATTCTCGTCCAGCCCTCAGGGCGTCGCAGTCATGTGGCGCGCATTGTCACGCAAGATGGCGATTTGCAAAAAGCGGATCAGGGTCAGGCGATCACTCTGACGTTGCGTGATGACGTGGATGTGTCGCGTGGCGATGTGCTCACCTTGGCGCAAGCACCGGCCCGGCAGGCGCGCGATCTGCGCGCTCATCTCCTCTGGATGGTTGAACAGCCGTTGATGAGCGGGCGCGATTATATCATTCAGCTGGCGAGTGCGAGCGCCAATGCCAGTATAGCGGCTTTACATCAGGCGATTGATATTCACACCTATGCGCCGCGCGAGGCTCTTTCGCTGGGCATGAATGAGATTGGTCTGGTCAGTCTGTCTCTCGATAAGCCGCTTGTGATGAGTGATTATCTTGATAATCGCGCCTTGGGTGGGTTTATCCTGATTGATAAACTCACAAATATGACTGCAGCGATTGGCTTGATCGACAGTCAGGCGCAAATTCTGTTTGCCTCACAAGATCTACTCTCGCAAGATCCACTCTCGCAAGATCAGCTTACGCAAGAGCACGCGTCTTTGCCGTCTTTTGTGACGCGGCTGATGGGTACGGCGGCAACACCGCGCCGTGAGGCCTTTTGGCTTGCGTTCAGTTGGCGCTGTGTCTCGGCGTTTGTAATCTGGGCGCTTGCGCTGGCTTATCTGGGCCGGTCTGATCTGGCGCTTCTGCTCGCTTTGGCGGATTTGATCCTGCGTCCGCTTGTGCGTGCCCTGCATGATCGGCTCTGGACGCTCTGGCGCAATCGAGCGGCGCTGCCGCCTGATTCCCATGATGGCGGGGCAGGCATTTAGGGGCTTGGCGATCAGGCTACGCCAATGGCGTAGAGATCATGCAAATGCAGAATGCCGACCGGCTTATTTGTGGCATCGACCACAATTAGCACGGAGCGTTTTTTGTCATTCAAGCGCGCCAAGGCTTCTGCTGCCATGGAATCAGGATCAATCGTCATGGGCTGTGGCGTCATAATGGTGTCGACAGGGCTGCTGAGCAGATCGCCGCCGGTTTTGATATGACGGCGCAGATCGCCATCGGTGATGATGCCAGCCAGAGTTCCATTGCCATTGAGCACGGCGACACAGCCCAGACGCTTGCTGGTCATTTCCAGCACAGCCTGTTCCATGCGTGCGCCAGAATTGACCAAGGGCATATCCTCGCCCGTGTGCATGACATCGCGGACAAAGGCGAGCCTTGCCCCAAGCTTGCCTCCGGGATGAAAGGCTTTAAAATCTTGCGCGGTAAAACCTCTGGCTTCGAGCAAAGCAATGGCCAGTGCATCGCCCATGGCCAATTGCATGGTGGTGGAGGTGGTTGGTGCGAGGCCATTGGGGCAGGCCTCTTCGGCCTTGGGCATAAGCAGGCAGGCATCGGCCTCGCGGCCCAAAGCGCTTTCGGCGCTGGCGGTCAAAGCTATCAGGCCAATTCCGTAACGCCTTGAATAGGTAATGATATCAGCAAGCTCGGCGGTTTCGCCCGACCAAGAGAGGGCCAGCAGCACATCGCCGGGTTGGATCATGCCCAGATCACCATGGCTGGCTTCGCCCGGATGAACGAAATAAGCGGGGGTACCGGTGGAGGCAAAGGTGGCGGCCAGCTTGCGGCCGACATGGCCCGATTTGCCCATTCCGGTGATAATCACCCGGCCTGTGGCGGCGCGGATCATCGCCACGGCTGTGGTGAGGTTTTGTCGAAGGTCAGAGCCATTTTCTCCAAGCAATGCTGCTTCTAGGGCCGCAATGCCAGCTTGTTCCAGGCGCAAAGTGCGCAGGGCCGAAGCCAAGGGATCAAAGTTTTGTGCCATGCCTTGGGTCTGACTTTCTGTCATGAATGGCCCTGATGGATCGAGGGCCGGTCCTTGCCCACCGCAGCAAGGCCATGAAAGGCCTATCTGAGAGTTTGGCGCTGCATTGTCAAATTGAAGCCTTATTGTTAAAGCAAGGAGGCTTTGTTTGTCGGGTTTAGACTCGGATCAGCCAGTGTATCTCCCCGGCCTTGAGGGTCGATTTGAGGGGTAATGGTTACAAAGGTGACACGACAAGCCATGCGGACAGGTGCACAGAATGCTTGATCCTAATTTGCCTCATGTGATCAAGCCGCCATCACAAGATCTGCAGACTGTCCGCGGTCTCATCGCCCATCGGCTCTGGTCGGTTCGCCAGCTCTTGACTGGGCGCCAAGTTCAACCTGCTGCTTTTTCCTCGGGTCATGAGCTGCAGCCCTTGGGCGGCGTCACGGTGGATTTGTCTGCGGCCCATCGCTCGGGTGGACGCGGGCGTGTGATCTTCTTTCTGGCCTTTTTGCCGGGGCTTCTCTCGATCGTCTATTTTGGTTTTTTGGCGACAGATCGCTATGTCTCGGAAGCCAAATTTATCGTCAAGACAGCCTCGAAATCAGCCGATTCAGGCGGCCTTGGATCGTTTTTGAAATTTGCGGGCTCGATGTCGGGCATGAGTCGCTCGCAAGATGATAATTATTCGGTGCAGGAATATATCAAATCGCGCGCCGCTGTTGCTGAATTGTCGAAGAAGATTCCTGTGCGCGAGATCTATAATCGCCCTGAGGCAGATTTCATCGCGCATTATCCCTCCATTTTCTTCGGCAAATCAGAAGAGCGGCTGTATGATTATCTGCAATGGATGGTGAATGTCTCTTTTGGTAATACATCGGGTATTGCCACTTTGCGTGTGCAAGCCTTTCGGGCTGAAGATGCTTTGCTGGTCACCAAAACTTTGCTGGAGCTCGGCGAGGATATGGTGAACCGTCTCAATGAGCGCATTAATGCAGATGCTATTCGCACCGCGGCGGAAGAAGTGGGTCGCGGCGAGCAGCGCATGATTGATGCGCAAATGGCGCTGACGGAATTTCGCAATCGTGAATTGATGGTGGATGCCATACAAAGTTCGGTGGTGATCACAGAGGTGATCGCGGGCCTTGATGCCGAGCGCATTTCGACACAGGCGCAGATCAGCCAATTGGCGGCGGCTGCGCCAGATAATCCGCAGATCAAATTGCTCTATGGCAAGGTCAATGCGCTCAATGGTCAGATTGCCGATCAGCGCGCTCTGATTGCCGAGCCCTCCACAGGTATTGCGAAAAAGCTGGGGGAATTTGAGCGCCTGTCCTTGATGCGCGAATTTGCCAAAATGTCGCTCGCCTCTGCCAATACCGCGCTGGATAATGCCCGCACCGAGGCGCGTCGCCAGCAATTATATCTCGAGCGTGTGGTAGAGCCCAATCTGCCGGATTTTCCCATTTCACCGCAAAGATTGCGGATGATTGCTACCATTATCGGCGGCAATGCGCTTTTTCTCTTGGTGATCTGGCTGTTCTATATGGGCGTGCGTGAGCACGGGGCAGGTGCGGGATGAGCACACAGGCTCTGTCCTTCACACGCGGGCTCAAGGTTCAGATCCGCGTCATTTATGGCATTATGGTGCGCGATCTGATGTTGCGCTATGGCCGCGACAATTTGGGCTTTCTGTGGGTGTTCATCGAGCCCATGTTGTTATGCATTGGCGTGTTGATCATCTATTCTCTCTTGCGCGGCGATGAGCATGGCGTGGCCGTGGTGGCACTCACCCTATCTGGCTATATGCCGCTGACCCTCTGGCGACATCTGACCAATAATGCGGTTAATCTCTATCGGCGCAGCACCAGCGTGCTCTATCATCGCTTTATCACGCTCTATGACATGTTCTTCGCGCGCATGATCATGGAATTTGCCGGCTCCACCTGTGCCTTTCTGGTGATTTATCTCACCCTCCTCTCCTTTGGTCTGACCGAGCCCATTCGTGACCCCGGACTGTTGATTGCGGGTTGGTTCTTTCTGGGACTTTATGGCGTATCGGTTGCCATTATCTTTGCGGCGATGACGGAATATTGGGAAGTCGCAGAAAAATTCATGGGCCCGTTTCAATATTTGACGGTGCCTTTGTCAGGCGCATTCTTCCTTGTCGATTGGTTGCCGCGCCCGGCGCAAGATGCAATCTGGTTTAATCCGCTCACCCATTGCTTTGAAATGATCCGCGCGGGTTATTTTGGCGATGAGATCGTGACCCATTATGATTTATGGTATCCCGCCATTTGGGTGATCCCCAATCTCTATATTGGGTTGCGTTGGACGCAATCAGCGCGCGCCCGGATTCATTTGTGATCACATGACAGACCCAAGACGCTCTTCTTCTTGTGCTGCTCAATGCCAGAGGCTCTCACAGCTTCAAGGATGGCTCTATGCTTGATGATCAGCACAGATCCATTCCGCTGGCTCCGCTAATGCGCATTGGCGGTGAAACGCCCCTTTTGTTGAGCGAAGAGCTCAGTCAATGGCAGAGTGTGCGCCGCTGGCTCGCACAGCGCTTCTGGCCGCTCGTTTTGGTCGTTTTGCCGGCGCTGCTCTCGATCCTTTATTTTGGTTTCATTGAATCTGATCGCTATGTGTCCGAGGCGAAATTTGTTGTGCGGGCTCCCAGCACGGCAGCTTTGGGACAGATCGCCAATGTGCTGCAGGGCAGCGGTATCGTGAAATCAGCTGATGATGCTTATGTCGTGCATGGCTATCTTGAGTCGCGCGATGCTTTGCTGGAATTATCGAAGAATTCGGGCTTGGAGGAGATGTTTGGGCGGCCTGAGGCGGATATTTTATCGCGCTATCCCAAATTCTATCGCAAGGCGAATGTTGAGGATTTGTACAAGCATTATCTCAAATTTGTTTATCTCGATTATAATCAGACAACAGGCATTAGCTTGCTGCGCGTCCAGGCCTTTCGCCCCAAAGATGCGCATGATCTGGCGGCTGCCATGTTGGATAATGCCGAAGTGCTGATCAATCGGCTCAATGAGCGCGCTCAGCAGGATGCAATTGAGAATGCCATTAAAGAGATTGATTTTAGCAAAGAGCGCGCGCTGGCCGCGCAGGCGAAAGTGACCGAATTTCGCACGCGTGAATCTTTGATCGATCCCAATCTCACCTCCAAGAGCATGTTGGAGGCGATCACCAAGCTATCTGTTGAGATTGCTCAATCGAGTGCACAGGCTATTGAGATTGGCAAAGCTGCGCCGCAATCGCCGCAATTGGCCACTATCCGCACCCGCATCGCCTCTTTGCAGGAAGAAGTTCAGAAGCAACGTCAAATGCTGGGTGGCAATAGCGGGGCTTTGGCCCCCAAGATTGCCGAATATGATCGGCTGATGTTGGAGACTGAATTTGCCACCCATGGTTTTCTCACCGCTATGGCCACGTTGGAATCAGCCCGGCAGGATGCGCGCAAGCAAAAGATTTTTCTGGATCGGGTCGCCGAGCCTTCTATGCCCGATATCCCAACCTATCCTTATCGTTTGTTGAGCATAGCGATTGTGTCCGTGCTGGCTTATTTGCTCTATCGGATTGGTGCTTTGCTGGTCAAAGATACTTTGGGGCATTCGGTCAAATGAATTTCTGGCCCTCACTTCCCCATATGCTGCGCCCCCGCATAGGCCAGATGGCCCGTGCAGAATATGACGGCAAGCAAATTGCCACAGAACAGAGCTTGGCGCAGACTGTCGCGCCTGAGGGTGAGCCGCGGCGCGCAATACGGGCGGTTGATATTGTCAAAGAATTTGAGACCGAGATTGGCATTCGCCGTGTGCTCAATGGTGTTTCGTTTGAAGTCGCCTCAGGCGAGCGTCTGGCCATTTTGGGCCGCAATGGCGCTGGCAAATCCACTTTGATTCAGATTCTCTCCGGCCTGCAGATTGCCACATCCGGCACTGTCGAGCGAGGTTTGCGCATGTCCTGGCCGCTGGCTTTGGCCGGTGGCTTTGAGGGCGAGCTGACGGGGTATGATAATATCCGCTTCATCACGCGCATTTATGATGTGCCGTTTCGTGAGACCTATGGCTTTATCGAGGATTTCACCGAGCTGGGTCAGCAATTGCACATTCCGGTGCGTTATTATTCCAGCGGCATGACGATGCGATTGGCCTTTGCGCTGTCCTTGGCCATCGATTTTGAATGCTATCTCATCGATGAGGTGATTTTGGTTGGCGACAAGCGCTTCCAGATCAAATGCCATGATGAGCTGTTTGGCAAACGGCAGGATCGCGCGATGATTTTGGCGATTCACTCCAATGATATTGTCAAAACCTTTTGTACCTCGGCGCTGGTGCTCAAGGCTGGGCGCGGGCGCGTGTTTCAAGATTTGGATCTCGCCTGCAATATTTATTCGTCTTTGTGAGTTTTTGGGTGGGAAGGGTGGATCGTCGTGATTGCGTGCAGCGTGGATCAGATAGGTCAATGATGGGTCCGCTGGCTTTTGACCTCACTCATTTGGTGAGCCGCCTCATGGTGCCCTCGCCCAGCGGCATAGACCGCGTTGATCTAGCCTTTGCGCGGCATTTTGCGGCGCAGATGTCGCCAGATCTCATTGGCCTGCACCTCAGCCTCGTCAAACCGCGCCTGATGACAGGCGATACGATTGGTCAGCTGGTGGTCTTGCATGATGACATGTGGCGCCAGACTCACTCTCATCTCGATGATCCCGCTTTTCACCGCGTCTTGCATTGGTTGGCTGGGCCCGCGCGCACCCCTGAACCGGAAACGGCTTTACCGCAAGCTTTCAGCCCTTGGAAAAAGTTACAGCGGCATTGGCTCAAGGCGCGCCTGCGGATGCGCAAAGAGGGGATACAGACACTTCCTGCTGGCGCCATTTATGTGAATGTGGCGCAGCATGTGCTCGATTTGCCGCGCTATTATCAATGGCTGGAGGAGCGGCCTGATTTAAAGAAAGTCTTCTTCCTGCATGATCTACTGCCATTAAACATGCCGGAATATTTCAAGGCCGGGTATCGGCCCATGTTTGATGGCGTGATTGATCTCATGACCCGCCATGCCAGCGCTCTGATTACCACCACTCAAGTCGTCAAGGATGATGTAGAGGCCGATCTGAGACGGCGGGGGCGCGCTGTTCCACCCATTTTAGTGGCGCCTTTGCCCTCACCTTTGGGGGATGAGCGGGCGTCCTTGGATGCACAAATTCCTCAGCATGATTATTTTGTCACGACAGGCACGATTGAGCCGCGTAAGAATCATTTGCTCTTGTTGCAGGTCTGGCGCGATTTGGTTGAGCGCGCTGTTGCCAAGGGGAGCGAGGCGCCGCGCTTGGTGATCATTGGCAAACGTGGCTGGGAAAATGAGCAGGTGATTGATCTGCTCGAGCGCTGCCAACAAATTGGCGGCCATGTGATCGAGGTCTCACATATCTCTTCGGCAGGATTGCGTCTTCTCTTGCGCAATGCGCGGGCTGCTTTGTGTCCCTCTTTTGGTGAGGGCTATGGCTTGCCGGTGGCAGAGGCTTTGAGTCTAGGCACGCCCGTCATTGCCTCGGATATCAAAGTCTTTCGCGAAGTCTCGCAAAATTGTGCCCGATTCATCTCGCCTATTGATGGCAAGGGTTGGCTTGAGGCGATTGAAGAGATGAGTGCGCAAACCAGCCCAGCGCAGACACTATGGCGAGCCAAGGCTGCTGGCTATCATGCGCCGCAATGGCCCGATTATTTTTCCAAGGTCGAAGCTTTTCTTCAGTCTTTGTGAAGATCGACATAAAGTCCGGTGAGGAGATTGGTGAGCCGGCGGGCGATGCGCGCATAATCATGCGCGGCGAGCCATTCCTCTTGGCGGTGCGAAATGGCGCTATAATTCTGGGGCGCCGAGAAATAGGCACTCAATCCCTGCGCCAGATCGGCTGGCTCGGTTCCGGATGTAAAGCTCACAGCCTCAGCGACATCTGAGAAAATGGCGAGCGGTGTGCACAGAACGGGGCGTTGCGAGGCCAGCCCAAAGCGCACAGCGGCGCTCGAGGATTCAGCTGTCTTTTGATAGGGGAAGATGGCGCAATCGGCCGCCGATAATAAAGCCAGACTCTCCGCATCCTCAAGAAAATCTGTGTGCAGATCAATATGCGCCTCAAGGCCAAGGGCATTGATGCGGGTTTTGAGTGTGCCCAGCAAGGCCTCAGAGACCGGGTCAGGATAGAGCGCATTGGCCATCAGCAATCTGGCTTCAGGATAGGTCGCAATAAGGGTTGGCATGGCCTCGATGATTTCCAACAGGCCCTTATGGGGCAGCATGAAGCCATAAGTCGCAACAATTTTGGCTGACGGCTTTAAGGAGATGCGTTTGCGCGCCGCTTCCTTGCTCATGGGCTCAGGCGCGATCACGCCATGGGGCAGGAGCGCGACATTATCGATCAGGCCCCAGCTTTTCAGGCGATTGAGATCGGCTATGGAATGAACAAGGATGCGATCTAAAAGATGCAGATCTGTCAGAACTTCGCGCAGCGAAATTTCATAGCCGGGTGTTGTGACATCGGCCGTTGAATGCAAGGTGACGACACAGACAATCTTGCGGCGCGCACACAGACGGATGATATTGCGCAGGCTCTCCAGACTGAAGAAAGAGAAATTGAATTGAATCATCACGACATCAAAATCGCTTGAGTCGAGCCGTTTGATCAGCCGATCAGCATAGTCAAATTGATTGGTCCAGAGGCGTTCGACATTAGCCTGATCGGGACCCAGAATTTGCGCCTGCGAGGCGAGAATGATTGTCTCAAAGCTGTCTTGATCGAGCCCATTGAGCAGGAATTGCGAATAATTGGCGATGCCACATTTGCTGTTCCAAGACGAGATCCAGCCCAATTTCAGGCGGCGTTTGTGCAGCGGTTTGGTTTGCGCAAGCTGGGTGCGGAAGGCCTCGAGCCTGGCCGCGCTATCGGACCATTTGAAATGATCTGTGATGAGCTGGCGGGCGCGCTTTGTTCTGGCGCTGATCTCCTGCGGCGAGCTTTGCGTGATCTGGCGCATAAGCGCGATCAGACTCTCAAGGCTGGGTTCGGCCCAAACTGAATCAGCCAATCGCAAATGCGATTCGGCTTTGCCAAATTCATAATCAATGAGCCAGCTTGTCTCAGGCGTGCAAAAATCAGCCTGTCCGCCAAGGGCTGTCGTGATCACCGGCAAGCCTAAATACATGGCCTCGGCCATTGGCAGGCCAAAGCCCTCGCCGCGCGAGGGCGCCACAAGCGCATGGCATTGGCGATAGAGATCGAGGATCTGACCTTCGGGCAAGTCCTCATTGATTAAGATAATGGGCGGGCAATCTGGATAATTGCGTTGCAGGCGCGCAATCTGATCTTCGATTGTGTGATGCGGATTGGCGAAGGTTTTGATGATGAGTGTGACATCATCCTGTTTGGTAAAGGCGCTGGCATAAGCTGTCAGCAGAACATCAACCCCCTTGCGTGGAAAGCAAGAGGAGACATGCAGAAAGCGAAAGCCAGACCCCAAAGACCCCTTATAGGGCACGGGCTCAATACGAGCGATGTGATCTGTGCCATTGCCAATCACGGCGCAGGGGATCGTCAGCCCATTATCGATGAGAGTTTTTTTAACAAAGCGCGAAGTGATAGTGACGCCATCAAGCGCGGCGTTGAAATCCTCAATCCACTCTTGCGGAAAACCTGATTCTTCCCAAGCATAATTGAGAATATTTAAGCGCCCCTGCATGTCGATGACACGCGGGGGATAGAGATTGCGGATGGTGAGATCGGGCTTGGCGAATTTATCACCACGCCGCCAAAGAGGCTCTAACCAATCGATCTGCGCAAGTTTGTCGTGATCGACAAGATAATCCCCCGGTCCTTCGGTCGCATAGACACTCACCTGAGTGGGGTGGCGCGCCTCAAGCGCTCTTGCCAATTCGCGATTGACCAGAGCAAGGGAATAAGAGGTCTCGATCGGTCCTTCGATTTGAATCTGCGCGGGCTGAGGCGCGGGCTCCAAGATGTGTTGCGAGGGCACGGGCGCAAGATCAACCACCAAAGTGGCGAGCAAAGCTCTGAACCGTATTTCGATCTGCGTGCGGGTGAAGGCTTCAATCCGCTCGTTTTGACCTGCAATGATCGCGCGTTGCAGCGGTTTGTCATAGATCAGGGTCTTGATCAAAGCGGCTATGAGATTGGGGTTTTTATCATGGATCAACAGGCCCGCCCCGCCCATAGTCTCGGCAATGGCGGAGCTCTTGTAAGCGATGACGGGAATTTCAAAGCTCATCGCCTCGATCAGCGGAATGCCAAAGCCTTCATGTTCGCTCAGGCAGACGAAGAGATGGGCGAGCCTGTACCAGGCTAGAAGATCCGCATCCGAAACCTTACCCGTGAGCCGCACGATGGACTGAAGGCCGAAGGCTTCAATATCGGCGATGATGTCCTCACAATAGGCATCATTCTGCTGTGCGCCGCCAATGAGCACAATCTGGAAGGGGACGGACAAAATCTTCTGCAGAGCCAGCGCCAGGGGAATGAATTCGCGCTGGCATTTATGCCGCGTCACACGCCCGACAAACAGAATGGTCAGACAGCGCGCCTCGCGGCTGATCAGATCGCCGTTGAATGGCGCGGATGTGCGCGCCTCAAGATCAAACAGCAGCGGAATGGCTTCGATGGTGTGATAGCCCGCCTGCTGCAATTCCTCTGCATTGGTTTGCGAATCGGCAATGGCCGCTGCACAGAGCGGGCGATAATCAAGCAATTGCGCCCGGCCCTTGGTGGCATAATGGCGCAGATCAGTTCCCGGCGCAAAGAAATCGGCCGGTGTGATATTGTGATAGACAAGACAGATCTTGCCATTGAGCGCCGCCACCCAGCTCTCTAAATCATTGCCCATGGAATGATGTAGCAGAAGCAGGCTGTGCTCATCAAGCGCGAGCTCGTGATGCGGTTTGATCTCTTGGCTGAGGTCTGGGGCTATATGTTCGGCATAAATCTCTGAGGCAAGGCCATAGGAGCGCAGCATAGTGCGGATCAGGAACATGGCATTGGTGATGGCATCGCCCACCGCTGTGCCGGAATGAAATTGATGCACGCTGGTGATCGGGCGAGTCTGTGGCACCAGCGGCGCATAAATCGCCTCGCTGAAACTGCGGTCAATCGCCTGATGGCTGAAGGCGCTTTGATAGCGGCTCGTGCCCAATTGGATAAGGCGGCTGTGTTCAGCCTCATCATCGAGCAGGCGAAGAAGGGCTTGGGCAATCAGTGTTGGATCTTCCGCATCAATCACCACACCGGCCGAGCCTATGGTCTCGGGAATAGCGGTGCGATTGAGACTGAGCACGGGCACATGAAAGGCCATGGCCTCGATCAGCGGCACACAAAAGCCCTCATGCAGGCTGGTGATAGCAAACACTTTGGCGGAGCGATAGGCGGCGGCAAGGCCTTGTCCATCGAGCCCGCCGGCAAAAACAATGGCCTCGGGCTTGGGACTATTGGCGACCAAGGCATCAAGCTGGCTGAGATAAGGTGCCAGCCTGTTATCGCGCCCACCAATGAAGATTAATTGCGCATCGGGCTTTGTTGTGAGCACTTCATTAAAAGCGCGAATGAGCAGGCCATGGTTTTTATTGGGTGCGAGGCGGCCCACGCAGATAATCGTTGGCTTGGCGGCGATGCGCTCGGCCCAATGTTGGTTCTGTGCCAGGCTGAGCAATTGCTCGGTCTGGTGAAAGGGCGCTAGAGCGCGCATGCGCTCTGGCGCAAAACCCTGCTCGATAAAGTCGCGCAGATTATACTGCGAATCGCCCCATACCTCATCGGCCAGTTTGGCGATGCGCGGCAGAGATTGGCGACCGACATGGCAGGCCTCATAATGCGCCTTGTCAATATCGATGAAAAATTCCGCCGGTGTGATGTTGTGATATTTGATGATGCGTCGGCAGGTGAGGTGCTGCAGCAGGCTTTCGGCCAGCGGCC
>CAIVAX010000184.1 GCA_903903935.1 uncultured Hyphomicrobiales bacterium
CCCGGTATTCGCGGCCTAGGTCGGAGGGATCGATGGTCAGATAGGGGATGTCCCAAACCGCCCCGGGTCCTTTTCCCTGCCACTCTGCAAGGCCTTTGCGAATGGCATCCTGGTGCGAACCGGAAAAGGCGGTGAAAACAAGTTCACCGGAATACGGATGGCGGCCAGCATTTGGGGTGGAGAACCCCAGATATTGTTGACTGAGCGCAAGCGCTTCACCCAGCAAGCGGCCTGTTGCTCTTGCTGCGTCTATCCAGCAGGACTTCGATCACATTGGGATCTTGCGTCAACTCAGCCGCAATCCAATCCTGCTCTAAATCTGCGAGAATTTTGGAGATCTGCGGGCCCTTGGCAATGCCTCTGGCAATCAAATCAGCGCCCCGAAACGGCAATACAGGCTCTGGCGTTGTTTGCACTTGATCGAAGAGGTCCGCCCATTCCTGCTCGGTCGCGCTAATGCGTTGATCTGCGCGCAGGAGCGCAAGGCCATCGCTGAGCGCTTGGCGGCCATGCCGATAGAGTTGCAAATGCCAGTGCAAAGCAGTTGGTAGAGTTGTGCAGCCAAAAAGCGCTGTGCGCACATGGGCAGCTTTGGTCAGCCGCGCATGTTCGGCGCGCGAGAGACGTAGGCGATCACTTAAGCGATCCGCATCTTCGCTCACATCAAGGCACAGGCCAGCCAGATGCAACAAACCCAGATGAGTCTCGCTCTCAGCCCTATCGGCAGCGCGAGTTGAGAACGCCACAAGCGAGGCAAATCGTGCCTGATGCGGGACGCCGCCCAGCAAAAGCGATAAAATCCCAGTTTCTGCGAGAGCCGGAATAACCTTAAGTGAGCCCTCCAGAGAGAGAAGCTTGAGCAATTCGGCGCGAATACGCTCGCGTGACAAGCGGCTCAATCCGGCGCGCTCAGAAATCACGCCCTGCAGCGCTTCATCATCGATCGGCCCTTGCCCATAAGCGGCATGAAAGCGAAACAAGCGCAAAATACGCAAATAATCTTCCCTGATGCGCTGGCGGGCAGCGCCAATGAAGCGCACGCGCCCAGCTGCAAGATCGCTCTGTCCTTGCGTATAATCATACAGACGCCCCTGGCCATCGAGCGACAGAGCATTGATGGTGAAATCGCGGCGGATAGCGTCTTCTTCAAAGCTGCGGCCAAATTGCACTTTGGCATGGCGCCCATCTGTCTCGACATCGCGCCGCAAAGTGGTTACCTCAAAGGTGCTGCCCTGAATGAGAATCGTGACTGTGCCATGCTCAATGCCGGTGGGAATCCATTTCAGTCCCGCCATTTGCGCTCTGGTGATGATCTCATCGGGCAGGCACGTTGTCGCCAGATCAATATCAATCACTGCGCGCCCGCATAACACATTGCGAATAGCGCCGCCCACAATGCGCAACGCCTCGCCCCGGCCATCAAGGGCGCGGAAGAGAGTTTTTATATTTTCATCCTCCAGCAAGCGCTGCAGCGCGTGTGGGGATTGGGTCTGCGCGCTCATGGATAGAGTCTTTCATAGAGCTGGCGCAGCATGCCCGCTGTCGCGCCCCAGATGAAGCGCTCTGCATAGGGCATGGCCAGAAAGCTATGGCCCTCATCGCCCTTTTGAATGCGCTGATGATTGCCAGGTTCCATCAAAAAGGCCAGAGGAACTTCAAACACATCGTCCACTTCGGCGGGATTGATCTTAATCTCAAAGCCGGGCGTCACCAGTGCGACAACCGGAGCAATACGAAAGCCCGTTCCAGTGAAACAATAATCGAGATAGCCCAAAGGCTCAATCTTATGGGCCGCCAAGCCGATCTCTTCTTCTGCCTCGCGCAGAGCCGCTTGCAGCGGGTTTTCATTCTGATCAATCTTGCCGCCGGGAAAAGCGATCTGGCCTGAATGCTTGGCCAATTGCCGCGAGCGTTGCGTCAATAGAATTGTTGGATTGTCCTGATGGCCGATCACCGGAATCAACACGGCCGCATCACGCGCTTTGGCTTGCATGTCAGAGGAGAGTGGGCGCGCCCAAAAGCGATCATCGCCCGCCCTTGGCTGGTTGGCCAGCGGCTGAGATGGCAGCTGCTCATGCAAACGGGTCTGCGCCCGCGCCAGAAAATCGCTCAAAGTGACATCGGGCAGAGCGGGGCTGGGGCTAGACGCGCTCATTCGCCGCTTGCCCCCATCTGATTGGCTTGGTCCAATTGATCGGCTGGCGCCATAGCAAAAAATTCCCCTGCCGAGACAATTCCAAACATCTCTTGTCCAAACATATCAGGACCCGCAACGGTGCGGATGTCACCTAATTTGACCAGATCTAGCATAAGGGCCCGGCTGAGCAGAGCGCGCAGACCCTTGCGGACCATCAGATAGGGTTTAAGGCCGCCGGCAGGTCCGATTTCAAAGCTCAAAGGATGATCGCCATCCGCCCGCACCCAATCATCATGCAAAATCAAGAAAGACAGCTCCGGACCCTTCGAGCCTGTCGCAATCTGCATATCAATCGCGACAAAGGGGGCGTCTTCGACGGCAATGCTGACCATTTCTACAGGCGTAACAAGCCGATAGCCCTCTGGATCGAGCCGCAGAAGGCTGCTGAACAGGCGCACCATTTCTGGCCGACGAATGGGACTATTATGCAGGGACCAAGTGCCATCCCGACCAATTTTTAGGCCAATATCGCCGCAAAAGGGCGGAGTCCACAGATGAACCGGCGGCAGGGGCCGTGTTTGCGCGCTCTGCTGACCTGCCTTTTGTGCCAGCAGACTAAGCTTGGCCAAGGGGTCTTCACGGGCGCCCGTTGGAGCGCTTGTCTCATCCGTCATGCTGTGTCCTGCCCATCCTCGATCAGCTTGTCCAAGCAACCTTGGATAGATTGGGGCCAATGTTGGTTTTCACATCGACAATGGCGTTCATCCATTTAAACTGCTCGCAGAATAGACGATCCCAGCCTCAGGTCTATGGGGTGAGTTTGAACAAGACTAGAGTTGTCACAAGACATAAGGTGTTCATGCCCTGAAATAACGGCATGGTGTGGAATAGGGCCTTTGGATCATAAAGGCGTTTAGGCAGAACGAGGACAAGAGTGATGACCGCCAGCCAGGATATCAGTGCAGCAGCCGCTCAGTCGGATATTGTGAAATCAGCCCAGAGCGTGCTGGAACATGTGGCGGCCGCGCGTGCCGCCATCCGCACAGTGATTTTTGGTCAGGAGCAGGTTGTCGAAGAGGCGCTGGTTACTCTGATTGCGGGCGGCCATGGTCTTTTGGTGGGCGTGCCGGGATTGGCGAAAACCAAATTGGTGGAAACGCTGGGCACAGTGCTCGGTCTGGATGCCCGGCGTGTGCAATTTACTCCCGATCTCATGCCCGCTGATATTCTGGGCTCGGAAATCATGGAAGAGGCCCCTGATCGCAGCCGCTCTTTCCGCTTTGTGCGCGGCCCGATCTTTGCGCAATTGCTCATGGCCGACGAAATCAACCGCGCCAGCCCGCGCACACAATCGGCCCTCTTGCAGGCGATGCAGGAATATCACGTCACAGTTGCGGGCGAGCGGCATGATCTCCCGCGTCCTTTCCATGTGCTGGCCACACAAAATCCTCTGGAGCAAGAGGGCACTTACCCGCTGCCCGAAGCGCAGCTCGATCGCTTTTTGATGCAGATCGATGTGCTCTATCCCGACAGAAATGCCGAACGGCGCATTTTGATTGAAACCACAGGTGAGCAACAGAGCAGCGTGAAGCCCGCCATGACAGCGCAGGATTTGATGACCACGCAAAAGCTGGTGCGCACTCTGCCCGTCGGTGAAAGCGTGGTGGAAGCCATTCTGGATATTGTCCGCTCAGCCCGTCCGGGTGAGGGCGATGCGAATATCACACGTCATATTGCCTGGGGCCCCGGTCCGCGTGCTGCGCAGGCGATGATGTTGGCCTCGCGCGCCAGAGCTTTGGTGGATGGGCGTCTCTCGCCTTCCATTGATGATGTGTTGGCATTGGCCGTGCCTGTGCTGAAGCACAGAATGGCTTTGTCCTTTGCTGCGCGCGCCGAAGGCGAGACTCTGGCCGGCGTCATTGCCAAATTGACCGAAAGGTTCCGCACCTAAATGGTTGATGCTCGTCTCCTAGAGGCAGATGAAACGCGCCCCGAGGGCCGCCATGAAATGGGCGCGCTCGATCTGGCGCGCCGCCTGCCCAGCCTTTTGGTCGCAGCCAAAGATGTCGCTGCAACTGTGATGCATGGTGTGCATGGTCGCAAACGCGCCGGCGTGGGGGAAACCTTCTGGCAGTTTCGCCCCTTTGTGATGGGTGAATCGGTGAGCCGGATTGATTGGCGGCGCTCAGCGCGGGATGATCGGATCTATGTGCGCGAGCGCGAATGGGAGGCAGCCCATACCATCTGGCTGTGGATGGATCTCTCCCCCTCAATGGCCTATGTATCAACCCTCGCAATGCAATCCAAACTGGATCGCGCCTTGATGTTGGGCCTTGCTTCGGCTGATCTTCTGGTGCGCGGTGGCGAGCGCGTGGGGCTGATTGGTCTCACCCGTCCGGTGGCCTCGCGCAATATTATCGAACGTCTGGCCGAGGCCTTGGTGCAGGAGACGGCGCGGCCTGATTATGTCGCAGCTGAATTGCCCGCCGATCAGCCCTTGGCGCCGCGCACGCAGGCCATTTTGATCAGCGATTTTTTAACGCCCGCTGATCGCGTGCGCCAAACCATTCAGGCCATGGCCTCGCGCGGGGCGCAGGGTCATTTGGTGATGATTGCCGATCCGGTGGAAGAGACCTTCCCTTTCAAAGGCCATACAGAATTTCGCGATGTCGACAGTGCTGCCACTTTGCGTGTCGGCGAGGCATCTTTGTTCCGCACTGATTATGTTAATCGGCTCGCCGCTCATCGCGACGCCTTGCGGCAGACGTGTTTGTCACGCGGATGGAGTTTTGCCATTCATCGCACCGATCGCCCCGCCTCAGAGGCTTTGTTGGGTCTGCGCATGCAGATGGAATCTGGTCATGGCTTAGGTCCATTGGCAGGGGTGCAGTAATGGGAGCATTGCCGTTCGCGTTTTCGGTTCCCATGGTGCTCTCAGCGCTGATCCTCTTGCCAGCGCTGTGGTATCTGCTGCGCTTGACGCCGCCGCGTCCGCGTCAGATTGATTTTCCACCCTTGCGCCTCATTCTCGATCTCAAACCCAAGGAAGAAACCCCCGCACGCACGCCCTGGTGGCTGCTGCTGCTGCGCTTGGCTTTGGCGGCTTTGATCATTCTGGCAATGGCAGGGCCAATCTGGAATCCGCTGCCCACAAGCCAAGGCACGCAAGGGCCCTTGCTGGTCATTCTGGATGACAGTTGGGCTGCCGCACCCCATTGGGCTCAGCGTCTGACTGCCGCGCAGGAGCGCATTGCCGCTGCCACGCGCGATGGGCGCCCCAATGCGATTGTCGCGATCTCCGATGGCGCGCGTGAGATTATGCTCGCAGATTCCAGCCGCTCGATGGATCGCTTGCGTGCGCTCAAGCCCTTGCCCTTTGTGCCTGATCGTCTGCCTGCTTTAGGGGCCATTCAAAAATTCATCGCCGCCAATAAGCAGAGTGAGATTCTTTGGTTTGCTGATGGTCTGGCAGCTGGCAATGGCCTGGCTTTTGCGCAAGCTTTGGTGCAATTGGTCAGTGCCGATCATGTCCATGTGGTCAGTGAGGATCGCTCCATTCTGGCTTTGGCTGGCAGTGTGAACACGGCCAATGCACTTGAAGCGCGTGTGCTGCGTGCACAGCCCAAAGGCTTGCAAGCAGACGCTTTATCGCAAGGTCAGCTGCGGGCCTTTGACCTCAAGGGCAATGTCATTGGCGAAGTTGGGTTTAACTTCACCCTCGCCAATGAAACCAAAGCCCGCTTTGAATTGCCCATCGAATTGCGCAATGAAATCGCCCGGCTTGAGATTGTGAATGAGCATTCGGCGGGCGCTGTCTCATTGCTCGATTCACGCTGGAAGCGTCGGCGTGTCGCGATCGTCACGGGTGCCACCGCAGATCTTGCTCAGCCTTTGCTCTCGCCCAATTATTTTCTCAATCGCGCTCTCTCTCCCTTTGCTGAAGTGCGTGAGCCACGCGCCGGGGCAGGTGATCCCATTTTGGCGTCATTGAATGACCACATTGCTGTGTTGGTTTTGGCCGATGTGGGCGTTGTCTCAGGTGCGGCGCATGATCAATTGGCGCGCTTCATCGAGGAGGGAGGCATTTTGGTTCGCTTTGCCGGGACGCGTCTGGCCAGTTCGACCGATGATCTTGTGCCTGTGCGTCTGCGGCGTGGCGGGCGCATTTTGGGCGGCGCTTTGTCATGGGATAAGCCAAAGCCCTTGGCCCCCTTTGATCGCGAGAGCCCCTTCGCAGGCCTGTCGGTGAAGGAAGAAGTCAGCGTCACACGCCAAGTGCTTGCCGAGCCGGAGGTTGGATTGGCCAGCAAGACATGGGCACAATTAGCCGATGGCACGCCGCTGGTCACAGCCACGCGCAATGGCAAGGGGCTGATTGTTCTCTTTCATGTGACAGCCGATACGACATGGTCCAATCTGCCGCTCTCTGGCCTCTTTGTAGATATGCTGCGTCGTGTGGTGGCAATGTCCGGTGAGACAGCCAAAGCCGATGGGACTGAGGCCAATATCAAAGAGGCCAATCGCGTGGTGACATTAGCTCCGACCCGCTCTCTGGATGGCTTTGGTGTGCTGGGTGTTCCTCCCGTCACAGCCAAACCGCTCCCTGTTAATTATGAAGGGTCCGCCAGCGCAGATTATCCGCCCGGCTTCTATGGACCCTTTGATGGTCTGTCTGCCGTCAATACTCTTTCTCCTAATGATCAAATTGAGGCGCTTGATCTCGATGGCCTCAAGCTTGATCGGCAGGCCTTGCGTCCAGCTGAGCCGATTGATTTGCGCCCCGTGCTCGTGACCTTAGCGCTGGTGCTGTTGTTGATGGATGCGCTTGCCTCTCTCTGGCTCGGCGGGGGCTTTGGCCGGCAGGCGCGCCGCGCGACTCTGACCGCGCTGCTTATGCTGGCAGGCTCTGGTCTTGCGCTTGTGCCTGAGGCGATGACACAAGCGCAGGCCCAAACTTCATCTCAAACTCAAACACCACCCCAAGCTTCCCCACAAGCGCGCACCAGCCCGCGCGATATGGATGCTGCGCTCAAGACACGCTTTGCCTATGTGGTGACGGGTGATCGCATGGTTGATGAGGCAAGCCGCGATGGCCTGCTGGCACTGTCCAAGGAATTGGCGCGCCGCACAGCCCTTGCCCCCGGCGAGCCCAATGGCATTGATCCTGCCAAGGATGAATTGGTCTTTTATCCCTTGCTCTATTGGCCTGTTGTGACAAGCCAGCCGCAGCCCTCGGCACAAGCAGTCAACCGCATTGCCAATTTTATGAAGCAGGGCGGCACGATTCTCTTTGATACGCGCGATGCTTTGCTCACCCGCCCCGGCGGGCCACCGACGCCTGAAGCGCTGTGGTTGCGGCAATTATTGGCGGGCGTCGATGTGCCTGAGCTCGAGCCTGTGCCGCGTGATCATGTCGTCACCAAAACTTATTATCTGCTCGATAATTTTGTCGGGCGCACCACCATTGGCCAAACATGGATTGAGGCGCTGCCGCCCGATCAAGGCGATCAATCCAGCCGCGCGGCCAGAGCGGGAGATAGTGTCTCGCCCATCATCATCACCAGCAATGATCTGGCCGCAGCTTGGGCACTTGATCCCTCAGGCCAGCCGCGCTTTCCGCTCATTCCCGGTGGTACACGTCAGCGCGAAATGGCTTTGCGCGCCGGCATTAATATTGTGATGTACACATTGACGGGTAATTACAAAGCCGATCAGGTTCATGTCCGCGATCTGCTCGAACGGCTGGCGCATTGACATGATGAATTTCAAAATTGCCCTTGCTCCGCTTTTGCCCATTCCGCTTCTGCTGGCATTTGTAATTGCCTCTATCCTTGTGCTGGCTCTGGGTCTGTATGTGGGACGTCGCGGCACTTGGGTACGCGCGTTGGGTCTGGCGCTTATTCTTGTCTCTTTGGTTGATCCCTCGCTGGTGCGCGAAGATCGCGAACCTTTGAAGGATGTCGTCGCTGTTGTCTTGGATCGCAGCGCCAGCCAAATGATTGGCGAGCGTAAGGAGCAAACCGATAAAGCGCGCAGCCTCATTGAAAAAGAACTCGCTGATCTGGGCACAGTCGAAGCCCGCTTTGTCGAGGCCGGGCAGGATGATGCCGCGCATGACGGCACAAAATTATTCACCGCTCTCAATGAAGCGCTGGCTGATGTGCCGCCTGAGCGTGTTGGTGGTGCGATACTCGTCACTGATGGTGTTGTGCATGATATTCCTGCGCAAGTGGAGGCTTTGGGCTTTCGCGCGCCGCTCCATGCGCTGATCACGGGCCATGAGGGCGAGCGGGATCGTCGTATTGAATTGGTCGAAGCGCCGCGCTTTGGCATTGTCGGCAAGGATCAGACTATTTCCATTCGTGTTTTGGATACGGGCGGGCGCAGTGAGCTGGTTAATATTCTGGTGCGCCGCGATGGTGTTGAACTGGGCACAGTACGCGCCCGCACTGGCGTTATCACGCGCGTGCCGGTGCGCATTGATCATGGCGGGCCCAATGTGGTCGAGCTGGAAGTGCCAACTCTGCCTGATGAATTGACGCCGCTGAACAATAAATCCGTCCTCACCATTGATGGTGTGCGTGACAAATTAAAAGTGCTGCTTGTCTCGGGTGAGCCGCATGCAGGTGAGCGGACTTGGCGCAATTTGCTCAAAGCCGATGCCAATGTCGATCTCGTTCACTTCACCATTTTGCGCCCACCGGAAAAGCAGGGGCAAGATGGCGCGCAGCTGAATGAATTGTCTCTGATCGCCTTTCCCACCGCCGATCTGTTTGGCCGCAAGATCAATGAATTTGATCTGATCATCTTTGATCGCTATTCCAATCAAACCATTCTGCCCTCGGTCTATTTTGAAAATATCGTGCGCTATGTGCGCGATGGCGGCGCTCTTTTGATGGCGGTTGGTCCTGATTTTGCGGCGCCTGAGGGCTTGTTCTATTCACCTTTAGGACGTATTGCGCCCGCCAAGCCCAATGGGCGCGTGATCGAGCGGGCTTTTCAACCCTCCATCACAGCAACAGGCAATAAGCATCCCGTTACCCGTGATCTGCCCGGCGTTACAGGGTCTTCATCCAATTGGAGCCAATGGTTCCGGCAAGTGATGGCTGAACCAACCACCGGTATTCCCGTTATGGCTGGTGCGGATAATCTGCCTTTGCTTGTTCTCTCGCGCGAGGCCAAGGGCCGCGTTGCGCTCTTGCTGTCTGACCAGATTTGGCTCTGGGCACGCAATTATGATCAGGGTGGGCCCTATCTTGATTTGCTGCGCCGTCTGGCCCATTGGCTGATGAAAGAACCTGAGCTCGAAGAAGAGGCTTTGCGCGCAAGTTCGCGCGGGCGCGATATTTCTGTTGAGCGCCAGACTTTGAAAGCTGAGACGCCGCCCATTCAAGTGTTCTCGCCCTCTGGCAAAACGCAAGATCTGGTGATGGCGCCTTTCGAGCCCGGCCTGACACGCGGCAAAATCTCAGTCGATGAGTTTGGTCTCTATAAAGTCTCAGATGGTCTGGTCTCGACGCTGGTGAGTGTGGGGCCAGAAAATCCCCGCGAGTTTCAAGAAGTGGTGTCGACGCCTGATAAATTGCAGCCCACTGTGGAGGCCAGTGGCGGCACAATCCGGCGTCTGGGTAACATGGGTCTTGGCGGCGTGGGTCTGAGTGGCATGGGGACAGATCTGCGCTTGCCGCGCTTTGTGTCTATGCGGGAGAGCCCGGTCTATGGCGGGGCTGATTATGTCGGCTTCCGGCGCACTGGCTCTAGCATTGTCACGGGCATTGGCGTTGCGCCCATGGCCATTGGCTTTTTTGGCCTGCTCGTTTTGCTCGGCGGTGTTCTGGCTGGCTGGCTCTGGGAAGGTCGCAAACCGCGCAATGCGGTTTAGAAACTGAGCGGCGCCTTAGCTCACGCGCGTAACTGATCCTGTGATGCCTTCAAAAGCGCCTGCTTGCAATTCACAATAGAGCACACGCGCGGGATCAACAGGTCCGGGCATTTGCAAACGTCCCTGCGGGCTGCTCTTAAAACCAAGCTTTGCATAATAGGGCTCATCGCCCACCAGCACCACAAGCTGATGACCAGCTTGGCGTGCTAAAGTGAGGGAATGCTGCGCCAGTGCCTCACCAATGCCGCGCGAGCGAAAGGCAGGCTCAACTGTGAGCGGACCCAGCAACAAAGCAGAGGTCTCACCAATGGAGATGGGTGTCATTACATTGGCGCCAATCAGCATGCTGCCAATGTTAGCTACACAGGAGAGCGCATAATCAGGCGCCACGCCTTCACGCAGACGATAGGCCGTGCGTGTGTAGCGCCCGGGACCAAAGGCCCGCTCATCCAATTTGCGAATGGCAGGGCCATCAGCAGGCGTCATCAACCGCACAGTCAAAGCGGGCAGATCAACTTCGGGCAAGCTAATGGGTGAGGAAGGAGCGTTGGTCATCACACCGCTTTTCAAGATCAGTCAGCAGCTCTTTAGCATGCGCTGCCTCTTTCGCAAGCTTTGCCCGCTGCAGCTCTCATCAACATCACCAATCTGGGCTGATGGGGCTCTGCTCAAAAATCTCAGCCAAGCGGCGGCGGGTTCCCCCGCTCACACCATCTGGCAATGCCGCGCGGTGGAAAAAGCCACCCTCAACAATCTCATGATCAGCGGGCCGGGGCGGGCCAATGGTAAAATCGCGCACAATATAGACCGCCACATGATCGCGCCGCGAGGCGGAGCGATTGAAGAACAGGCCATGCAAATGGGCAGGCCCTGCGGCGCGCAACGGGGTCTCTTCGGCCAATTCCCGCGCCATCGCCGCAAGGCAGGTCTCGCCGGGATCAACGCCCCCGCCGGGCAAATGCCAACCGGGAACATAGCTATGACGGATGAGGAAAACCTCGTCCTCTCCCTTAATGGCCACAACCCTGACCCCCAAAGTCATCGGGCGGGTCAAAAGAAAGCCCATATGCCATAGGCGCTGGGTCAAACGTCTGAGGAGGCTCATCGGGCTTTTTGCACCTCATTCATGGGCAAAGACCCTTTGCTGGCCTACAGAGCTCTGACCAGATGTGAATGCGAGCAAATTGATCTTCAAGAAATTGATCTCCAACAAATTTATGCCTGAGGGTAGAAATCCAATGGCTGCTTTCCTAGAACTGTTCTAAGGAAATGCAAGGCACATGCAGGAGTAGGTCGTGAAGTCATTTGCGGAATTGACCGAGCGGGAAATCCTCGCCGTTGCCATCTCCTCCGAGGAAGAGGATTCCCGCATTTATATGGCTTTTGCCGAGGATTTGGCCGAGCGTTATCCCTCCTCCTCCAAAGTCTTTGAACTCATGGCCGAGGAAGAGACCCAGCATCGTCATGCTTTGCTGGAAATGTATGAGCAGCGATTCGGCAAAATCCTTCCCCCCATTCGCAGAGAAGATGTGAAGGGCTTTCTCAAGCGCCGGCCCATCTGGCTGACTAAAAACTTGCCCCTTGAGACCATAAGATCCGAAGCCGAGAATATGGAATTTCAGGCGGCCCGCTTTTACGCCAAAGCCGCCTCTCAAACCACAGATGTGAATATTCGCAAATTGCTCGCCGATCTCTCCGAGGTCGAAAAGGGGCATGAGCGCAATGCCGGTCGTTTGCAGACGACCATTCTGACCGAGGAAGTGCGCGGCGAGGAAGATAAAACCAGCCAGCGTGTCTTCGTGCTGCAATATGTGCAGCCCGGCCTCGCCGGCTTGATGGATGGATCCGTCTCCACTTTGGCGCCGCTCTTTGCGGCGGCCTTTGCCACACATCATAATTGGGAGACCTTCCTTGTGGGTCTGGCAGCTTCCATTGGTGCGGGCATTAGTATGGGCTTTGCCGAGGCTCTGTCGGATGATGGGGCTTTAACAGGTCGTGGCTCGCCCTGGCTGCGGGGCGGCATTTCCGGCATTATGACCACTTTGGGCGGGCTGGGTCATACTCTGCCTTATCTAGTGCCCGATACTGTGCCCAATGCCTTTTGGTATGCGACGGCAATTGCGGGTCTTGTGGTCTTTGTCGAGTTATGGGTAATTGCTTGGATCCGTATGAAATATATGGATACGCCCTTTTTGCAGGCTGTTTTTCAAATTGTGCTGGGCGGCGGAATTGTCTTGGCAATTGGCATTTTGATTGGTGGGGCCTGATGCGTCACGCTGAAGGCCTCGTTGATCCATCATGAGCTTTCGTCTCGCGCACTTGTCCGATCCGCATATCGGCCCGCTACCAAAGCCAGCCTTGCGCGATCTCATGGGCAAACGGCTGACAGGTTATATGAACTGGCAGCGCCGCGCGCATATTCACAATATGGATGTGCTGCACGCGATCGTTGCTGATATGCAGGCGCAAAAGCCTGATCACATTGCCATGACCGGCGATATTGTGAATTTGGGCATGGCTGCTGAATTCACTCTCGCCAAAACATGGCTGGAAAGTCTTGGCCCTGAGCATCATGTCAGTTTCGTGCCCGGCAATCATGATGCGTATATGAATGAGTCGATGTCTTGGCTGGCCGAGGTCTTCTCGCCTTGGACGCGCTCTGACTCGCTGCCCAATACAGGCTATCCCTATCTGCGTCAGCGCGATGAGCTGGCTATTATTGGATTGTCCTCTGCCATTCCCACAGCGCCCTTTCTTGCCTCTGGTCATTTGGGGGCAGAGCAATGCGCTGCATTGGCCGAGCTGTTGGATCAGGCCAAAGCGCAGGGGCAAGCGCGGATCATTTTGATTCATCACCCGCCCTATCGCAAAGGCGCGACAATCGGGCGAGGCCTGCGCGATTCCGATCAATTTGCTAAAATCATTGCGCGCCATGGCGCTGAACTCATTTTGCATGGGCATAATCATCGCACCATGACAGCTTATTTGCCCGGGCCCGATGGTCTTGTGCCGATCATTGGCGCGGGTTCTGCCTCTGCTGTGCCCGGCACGCCCAAACATCATGCGCTGTATAATCTTTATGAGATCACACGCTCAGAACGGCGTTGGACCATAAAGGCCAGCAGCCGAGGTCTAATGCCCGGCACGGATCAGATTGGCGCGCTGGGCCCAATCAAAATTGATTAAGGACTGCGAAGAAGCAATCAGCGCATCAACGCGAAGTGATAGACATAGACCAGAGCAAGGGTCAGCAATCCGCCCAATGTGACTGTGCCCAGAACTTCAATGATGAACAAGATCGTAGAGGTAAACAGGCCGAGGCGGGTCTGCCTCTTATGGGGGCGCACCAAAGTCGAGGGTTCAAGATCATTGGCAGCCAGATCGGGGCTGATTTTGAACTGCGGCGCTGAGGGCGTAGCGGCGCTGTTGCTACCGCTTGCCAAAGCTTTTTCGCGTTCGATCAAGCGGCGGGCAACATAATCCGTGACCGCTTGAACGATATGATCCATGCGATCCGATTCCACCAAAGTAAGGCGTTGATGGCGCAAATCCTGAATGAACCGATAGACGCGCCGATCATGGCCCATTTCAACAAAGCCGAGCATGTCAATATAGAGCCGTGGCCGGGCTGAGGGCATGATGCCCATATCGAACAGATCGGGCAGGTCGGGAATTTGCTCAAAGATTGGAGCTAGCGCCTCGCGCAGACTCTCGAGACGTGCCAATTCACCATTGCGCAGATTGGTGATGACATCGCTGCGTTCGGCCTCCTCAATGCGCGCGCGACGAATAGCATCGGCCAGATTGGGAATCTGCGACCTAGAGGACGCGATCATGTCACGTTTGGGTTCGTCCACGGGCAAGCGGGCTTCTTCCATGGGGAAATCTCCAATCGGCAATCATTTGAATATCCCCTAGCATAGGAGAGCCAATCTGTCGCGGCGAATGGATTTAGGCCTTAGTCTTAGGTATTCCCCAAGATTTAGGTCTTCTTCAAGAATCAGCCAGGGCCTCTTCCCTGGCTGAATGGGGCTAGGGTGCTGTGCTTAGGCTTTGAGTTGGCGGCCGAGCGCGACAGTTTTTTCCAGCAATTGCTTGATCAGATCAAGGCCAGCCGGATCAATGAAATTGAGGTTTGCATCGAATTTATCTTTCGGACTGCCAATATAGACCTGCGGATTATTGATGGGCATAGCATCGAGGGAGATCATCATCTGGCGCATCTGCAATTGCGCGCGCGATGTGCCCAATAGGCCGCCAGCTACACCGATCATTGCATAGGGTTTGCCAGCCATCGGCTTGGTGGGTCCACGCGAGATCCAATCAATCGCATTTTTCAAAGGTGCCGAGACAGAATAATTATATTCCGGCACAGCAAACAGAACGGCATCGGCTGCAATGGTCTTGGCAATCAGCCGCTCAACATTGGGCGGAAAGCCATTATTGATGCGCAAATCCTCATTGTACAAAGGCAGATCAGAAATATCGGCAATTTCGATCTCAACATTGGGCGGCGCCAAAGTCACCGCTGTGCGCAGCGCCGCTGTATTGAGCGAAGCCTTACGAAGGCTGCCCGACATCGCAAGAATTTTGAAGTGAGCTGAGGATGACAAGGAAATCTCCATGGGTTTGACGAGCCGTATATGCCGATTATCTTAATCGACATTTCATGACGAGACAATAAAAAGGCCCGTCCTGCTTGCAGGATTGGCCTTCGCTCAAGACAGAATCCCGTCCTGCTTGCAGGATTGGCCTTCACTCAAGACAGAATCCCGTCCTGCTTGCAGGATTGGCCTTCACTCAACAAAAAGGCCCGTCCCTTGCGGGGCGGGCCTTTGGAATTGACAGAATGGGAAGGGCTCAAGCGGCCTGTTGAATGGCCGAGAGTTTCCAATCTAGGGATGAGCTACCGCTGGGGCGCGTGAAGGTCCACACTTCCGTTGCCTCGCTAGGAGATTGCGTATTGCCAGAGATGACCTGACCATTGCCGCGATCCACAACCAGATCGACCATGCTAAAGCGCATGGCGACTGTGGCATAATCGGCGCCAGCCTCGCTCCACGCCTCTGAGAGATCACCTTGCAACAGGCGCACACCTGAAACGCGATTGGCCTGACCCTTTTGCAACATTTCGGCAATA
>CAIVAX010000185.1 GCA_903903935.1 uncultured Hyphomicrobiales bacterium
AAGCTCTGCCCCAATCTAGCCAATAGCCAATCTAGCCAATAGAACTGACATCCGCGGGGCCTTATGCCACGGATGTTCTGATAAAGGCATATTTGCAAGATCGGCTTTCAGCTCTGTTGCATCAGGCAGACTAATTTGGCCGATAGCTGTGTGGGTGTCAGCAAAGTTCTTTGCCGATAACATGGAATACTCAACTGAGGCTTGCCAGGGCAAATCTTAGTTGACAATATATTGGCTCAGGACGGATCTGAGCCCATTGCATGAGCCTAAAGATAGCGAGTGTGTGTGACTTGCCTTGCCTGAGTAAAATTTAATTTTGAATATTTCTCTTACCGATTGATTGTGAATTGGATGCTATGATTGCATCTAAGCTGTTAAATCAACAGATGAGAACTAAAATGAAAAAAAAATGACCGATTTTTATGCCGATAACACAGGTTAAACCACCGTTGAATATGGCGTCATGACGGCGACAATTGCCATAGGTATTGTTTACGCCGCCACGCAATTCGGAGCCGCCATGAATGGCATGATCACGCGATTGAATTTCTTTTTAGACACTGGGCAGTGGATCGATAATCAGAGCTTTCATTATTACTGAGTTTCCCAATCCACACTTCTGATCTGCTTGGTGGGCTCATGGTGGGCGGTGAGGGACTCGAACCCCCGACATCCTGCGTGTAAAGCAGGCGCTCTACCAACTGAGCTAACCGCCCGATCTTGTGCTGATCTGCGCTTGTTCTAGAGGCAAGGGGGGCCATTAGGCAAGGGCCTGAGCCTTCGCTTCAGCGCTTATAAACCAAACTGTTAATGCTATTGACCCAAGACAAACAGAACCGGCCCAAGAGAAAAGCCGCAAAGCGGGGCTTTGCGGCTTTTTAGATCTCACAGAACGACTTTACTTAATGGGCAATGACGCCTGCTTGGTCGTCATCCTTATCCAGGGTCCGTGCTTTAGCGGCATCGGCGGCTTCCTCATTCCAGATGATTGGAACGGGCTGGCGCACCAGAGCATGTGCCAGCACTTCCTCCATGCGGGAGACAGGCACGATTTCCAGCGCCTGTTTCACTGAGGCCGGAAGATCGGCAATGTCCTTCGCATTCTCTTCCGGAATGAGCACTTTCTTGAGCCCCCCGCGCATAGCGGCAAGCAATTTCTCCTTGAGCCCGCCAATGGGCAGAACGCGGCCTCTGAGGGTGACTTCGCCTGTCATGGCAATATCACGGCGCACGGGAATGCCGGTCAGCAGCGAGACAATGGCCGTGGCCATGGCAATGCCGGCTGAAGGACCATCCTTGGGTGTGGCGCCTTCGGGCACATGCACGTGGATGTCGCGCTTCTCGAACAAGGGCGGTTCAATGCCAAAGTCGATGGCGCGCGAGCGCACATAGGATGCGGCAGCTGAGATGGATTCTTTCATCACATCCTTCAGATTGCCTGTCACCGTCATGCGGCCCTTGCCGGCCATCATCACGCCTTCAATGGTCAGCAATTCGCCGCCCACTTCCGTCCAAGCCAGGCCTGTGACAGCACCCACCTGATCTTCTTCCTCAGCCTGACCGAAGCGATATTTCGGCACGCCCAGAAAGTCTGACAGATTGGCTTCCGTCACTGCAATGCTCGCCACTTTCTTGATCAAAATATCCTTCACTGCCTTGCGGCAGAGATTGGAGATTTCGCGCTCCAGATTACGCACGCCAGCCTCGCGCGTATAACGGCGCACGAGTGTCAGCAGAGCGGCATTGTCGATCGACCATTCGGAGGGCGAGAGACCATGCTTGACCAATGAGGCGGGGATGAGATGCTTGAGTGCGATCTCAACCTTCTCATCTTCTGTATAGCCAGCAATGCGGATCACTTCCATGCGGTCCATCAAAGGCGCAGGAATGTTCAGCGTATTGGCCGTTGTCACGAACATCACGCCCGAGAGATCATAATCCACTTCGAGATAATGATCGTTGAAGGTGACATTCTGTTCAGGATCGAGCACTTCGAGCAAAGCTGACGAGGGATCGCCGCGGAAATCCATGCCCATTTTGTCGATCTCATCGAGCAAGAAGAGCGGATTGGATGTCTTGGCCTTGCGCATGGACTGAATGATCTTACCCGGCATAGAGCCGATGTAAGTGCGACGATGACCGCGGATCTCAGCCTCATCGCGCACACCGCCCAGCGACATGCGCACGAACTCACGACCCGTTGCCTTGGCAATAGATTTGCCCAGCGATGTTTTGCCAACGCCCGGAGGACCAACCAGACACAGAATTGGTCCAGCCAGTTTATTGGCGCGCTGCTGCACAGCGAGATATTCGAGAATGCGATCCTTGACCTTGTCCAGACCATAATGATCGGTGCTCAGCACCGTCTCGGCCAA
>CAIVAX010000186.1 GCA_903903935.1 uncultured Hyphomicrobiales bacterium
GGGTCGGTTTTTTATGGGCTTCTGTGCCTTCTGGATGATCTGTGGCGTTTTGATCATGAAAAAAATGATTAACTTTAAAATTTGAGGATCGAGCTATGGATAGTCTACTTGCTGCGATCCAAAATCCGCAACTTCTGCTTCGTGTCTTTGTTGCATTGGCTGTGATGGCGACAATCGTCAGTCTCGCTCTGCCCTATATTGAGGGCGATTCCCTCGGCGATCGCATGAAATCTGTTGCTCTTGAACGAGATCGGATCCGCATGAAAGGGCGCGGTGACTTAACCGAGTCCGCCAAACATGCGAAACTCACCAGTACTGATTTGATGATGAAAGATATTGTCGATAAGTACAATTTGGCTGAACGGCTCGATCCAAAGTCCTATAAAACACGGCTCTTGATGGCTGGCTTTCGCGATCAGAAATATGAGATTGCTTTTGTTTTTTATACGTTCGTTTTGGCTGCAGCTGGTTTATTTGTTGGGTTTTTATATCTCGTGGTCTTTCAGTTGATCGTCTTGCCCTTTTTCTTGCAAGTTGGCCTCACCTTTGCCTTGGGATTTGTCGGCTTCAAGCTTCCTTCCATCTACTTGTCCAATCTATCAACAAACGTCAGGAGTCTATGAAGCGCGCTTATCCAGACGCTCTGGATCTTTTGTTGATCTGCGTTGAGTCGGGCATGGCTATTGAGCCGGCCCTCATCAAGGTGAGTGAAGAAATTGGTACCTCATCCCCGGAATTGGCAGAAGAGTTTTCTCTAACAACGGCTGAGCTCTCTTATTTGCCCTCGCGCAAAACTGCTTATGAGAATTTAGCCGTGCGCACTGGTCTTGATGGTGTGAAGCAAATTGTGATGGTTCTCACCCAGGCAGAAAAATATGGCACGCCCTTGGGTCAAGCGCTTCGAGTTGTGGGCCAAGAGAGTCGAGATACGCGCATGATGGAAGCTGAAAAGAAAGCAGCTTCCCTCCCGCCTAAATTGACCGTTCCGATGATGGTGTTTTTCTTGCCCGTTTTGTTTATTGTTATTCTTGCGCCCGCAGGCATTGGAACGAGCTCGATGAAGTAGAGTTAAGGACTCGTTCTAATCTTGCTGAGCGGCTTTGCTGATCTGACCCCAGCTATTGGATTGCGAGATCATCTTTCTGACCTGCTGGATATTGGCTGAAGCATCGGCTGCAGACAGATCTTGCCTTGAAATGGCTTCAGCCTCTTCGAATTTGCCCTCGAGGCTTAGGACCAAGGCCAGATTTTGTCGAACGCGACTGTCTGCTTGTGGACTCTGGTTCGCATTACGCAAAACGGCCTCGGCTTCTTTGAGATTACGGGACAGCGCATAGGACAGTCCCAGATTAGACATGACACTTGGCTCACCAGGTACAATTTTCAATGCCGCCAGATAATATTGCTGGGCACTTAAATGATCGCCCATTTGGTCAGCCACACTTCCCTGTGCAGACAGGACAGACCAATTGGGCCGATCTGGCGTATGCGCCTTTTGCAGCACATCGGCGGCTTCCTGCAGGCGCCCGCCGCTGGCCAAAGCCTTCCCATAGGCAGCCAAGATTTCTTGATCTTTGGGATTGTTGATGGCCAGATTTTCCATCACTGCGATGGCTTGTGCATATTGCGTCAAAGCCCGCAAGCCTTTTGCATAATTCATGGCTGATGTTTTGTCTTTGGGGTTTTTGTCATAGCGTTGACCCCATGCTTGCGTGAAGGCTCGGATACCTTGTTCATCACCGGGCATTTGGTTGGGTGCGCTGATGGAGCCTGTCACATCGCTCAAATTGGCACAGCTTGTCACGCTTATCGCTATCAGACTGATAGATAGCAAGAGAGAGCTCAGTCTGGAGGTCTGGCGCACATTGCTTTTGACAGGCGGAACAGACTCAGCTCGGCTCTTTGCGACAATGGGTTGCGTCATGGCCAGCAATCTCATCAAATATGAAAACAATATCTTGCGATCAATAAAGCGTTAACCCTAAAAGAGTGTTAATTTGCAGCTCTGTAACATCAGCAAATCTCCTCAGACAAAAGGCAAGTCCCATGAAATTGGTGCTGAATGGCAAGGGGTCTCTCCCTATTTGGTTTGCGACATCGCAGAATTGGAAAACTCTGCTGGCTAACCTGGAGTCTCAGGCGCAGCAATTTATCAAAGCCAATGACTTTGAGCCTGTGGCCGGCCGCATGCTTCTTGTGCCCGGTTCTGCTCAGGGATTGGGTGGTGTGTTTTTTGGCCAGGGCGACGAGACCAAAAAGTCTCCCGATCCGTTTCTGGTGGGCAAGCTGGTTGGGCTCTTGCCAAAGGGACTATATCATTTTGCCAATGCCCCTTTGGGCGGCGCCCGCGCGCTCGAAATGGCAACGCTGTCCTGGTTGCTGTCGAGTTATAAATTCACCCGCTATAAATCCTCAAAAACCGAGTTCCCGCGCCTTGTCGCACCTAAGGGAATTGACGCTGCGCGGATTGAAAGCATTGCGACAAGTGTCGCGCTGGTGCGCGATCTTGTGAATACGCCAGCCAATGATATGGGCCCGCAAGAGTTGGAAAAGGCGGCTCTGGCTTTGTGCCAAGAGTTCAAAATTAAGCCGCGTCTTGTGCGCGGCGCGCAATTGCTGCGGCAAAACTTTCCCCTCATTCATGCAGTGGGCCGCGCTGCTGACCATGAACCACGCTTGATTGATTTTTCTTTCGGGCCGCTGCGCGCGCCCAAGGTCACTCTTGTGGGCAAGGGTGTGTGTTTCGATACAGGCGGGCTTGATCTCAAGCCCTCCAGTGCGATGTTGATGATGAAAAAAGATATGGCTGGTGCAGCCACGGCGCTTGGTCTGGCACGCATGATTATGGACGCCAAATTGCCTGTGCGCTTGCGTGTGCTATTGCCGATTGTCGAAAATTCCGTCTCGTCCAATTCCTTCCGGCCCGGCGATATTTATCCTAGCCGCAAGGGATTGAGCGTTGAAATTGGCAATACGGATGCTGAGGGGCGGTTGATTCTGGCTGATGCTTTGGCTTTGGCGGATGAAGAGAGCCCCGACCTGTTGATTGACTTTGCCACTTTGACTGGCGCAGCGCGCGTCGCTCTTGGGCCCGATTTGCCGGCGTTTTATGCCACGCAAGATGGCTTTGCCGATGAGATGATGCAGCATGGCCTGAATGTGCAAGATCCTGTTTGGCGTCTGCCCTTATGGGATGGCTATGATCATATGATTGATGGCAAGATTTCGGATCTCAACAATGTTGGGCATGGGCCTTTTGCCGGATCGATTGTCGCAGCGCTGTTTCTGCGGCGCTTCGTCAGCAAGGCCAAATGCTGGGCGCATTTTGATCTTTATGCTTGGAATCCTTCGACCAAGCCGGGGCGCCCTGAAGGGGGCGAGGCACAAGTGGCGCGTGCCGTGTTTGATCTGCTGGCTCAGCGCTATGGGCGCGCAGCAAAATGAAGATGCCTGTCAGTCTGCTTTAGTCTCAGGCACACGCACGACGGTGACTGTGCAGGGGGCTTCAGCGACAATTTGTGAGGAGACGCTGCCCATTAAGCGGCGCAGGGCGCCGGTTCCCTGTGCGCCCAACAAAATATGATCGACATGATTGGAGCGGGTATATTCCAGCAAAGCCGCAGCCGGATCGACGTGTTCAAGCACGTGAAAGGTCATTTTATCGCGCGACAAGCCCAATGGTCTCGCCCATTCTTTGAGCTCGACCAATCTTTGCACATGCAGATTGCGCCCCTCTTCATCGAGCGCATAGGTCATGGTCAGGCGATTTTGTCTGAGGACGTTCACACAGGCTAATCGCGCATCGGGAATGCGGGCCAGAACATTGGCGGCATGCATTCGCAGGGCTTGTTGTAAGGCCTCGCTGTCGTCTGACAGATCAAGCGCAACCACGACAATGGGTGCATTCAGCCAGGGTGATTGATCCGGCTGGCGCGGTGTTCCGATTGTTGCGGCAAAGCCCATGCGGCGTTTGAGTACACTGAAAAACCCATCGGCTTTAATCTTCTCGCCGCGTTCCGTTATTTTGACTTCACCGGGATTTTGCAGGTCAAAGGCCAATTGCGCAGCCGTGGGATAGCGTTTGTCAGGATCGGGCTCCAGACACCGCAGGATCACCTCTTGAAACCAGACTGGAATGTTGCGCTGATGTTGGCGAGGGGGGATAGGATCGCGCCAGAGCCGGTGGCGCAAACCATTTGCGTTTTGCGGAAAGCCAAAGGGTCTTTGTCCTGTGGAGAGATGATAGAGAATGACGCCTAAGGAGAAGAGATCCGAACGGTTATCAGATCTATTTTGCAAAACTTGCTCAGGCGAAATATAGGGCCCCGTGCCCATGGGAATATGAAATTCTTCCTCCAACAGATCAGGCAATTGCAAATGGCGCGAGAGACCAAAATCGATGAAAGTGATGTCGCCATTTGCGCGCTGCATAATGTTGGAGGGTTTGAGATCAAAGTGAATCACATTCTGCCGGTGCAGTTCATGCAAAGCATTGGCAATCTTGGTTGCCAGAGTGATCACCTGTTCTGCAGGCAGGGGAGATTGCTCAAGCAGCGGAAATAAGGACTGGCCATCTATATATTCCATCACAATATAGGGCTGGCTGGCATAATCGCCTACACCATAGACACGCGGCACATGCGGGCCTGAGAGGCGCGGCAGGATCATCATTTCCATTTCAAACCCGACAATCACTTCGGCATCTTCGCCGTCCATGATGGTGGGAACTTTCATCACAATGGGGCTATCAATGTCTGAGCGGGTCACACTCCATAACGACGCCATGCCGCCGACATGCAATTTCTCACCGATGAGAAAGCCATCAATCGTCGAGCTAGTTTCGAGCGCCTGTTTTGTCATTCTGTCAGGTCCAATCTGGTCTAACGTCCGATGAACAATCGGGCGGCCAGAATATTGGGCAGGCCTGCCGCATGGATTTTGGCTGCGCTTGCTTCAATGTCATACGGCACGCGGAAATAAGTCAGCTCATTGCGCTGTGTGTCGAGCAGAGAATAAGCGGCGGCGGGATTTTGATCGCGTGGTTGCCCTACCGAGCCTTGCACAGCCAGCCATTTGCGATTGCCAATCAGCGGAACAGGAATCGCGGATTGGGGAATGAACAGAACAGGGGGTTTCTGCGGGGTCATGTGATAGAGCTGTTGCTTATGCACATGGCCGCAGAAGGTGAGGCGTGCGGCATGCGAGCGCAGACTGCGCTCGGCGCTGGCAGGATCGGTGATATAGGCCCAGCTGCGCGGTGATGAGGCCTCGGCATGCACATAAAGCCGATCTTCGTCTTCGATGCTCAGCGGCATGCCAAGCAGCAGATCTTTTTGAGCCTGATCTAATTCTTGATGCGTCCATTCAATCGAGGCGCTGGCATAATCATTCATGCCCTCAATCAATCCTGCAGCTGCTGCAGCATCATGATTGCCAAGAATGCTCTGCGCACCCTTGCTGACGAGATCGGCCAGAGTATCCACGACATAGACGGGATCTGCGCCATAGCCGACCAGATCGCCCAGAAAAACGAGCTTGTCATAGCCCTGGCGCGCCGCATGGGACAGGCAGGCCTCTAAGGCTTCACGATTGCCGTGTATGTCCGACAGGAACGCAATCCGCATGTGTGTCTCCTCCCCGAGACTAACTGCCTGATAATGCTTTGGCCAGCCTCTGTCACCCCTAGGAGCTGCAAAAGTGGCTTGGGTCTGGCCTGCGCCGTGCTATAGGCAGCGCATTCAGAGCTTGGGGTTTGCATGACCTCCCACCCGCAGATTGATCCACCCACAGGGCTGATGAGCCAGCTGCAAGCGGCTGTTTTGCCGCTGACCTTTGTTGTGTTTTGGTCCACCGGCTTTATCGCAGGCAAATATGGTCTGCCCTATGCGGGGCCGATGACCTTTCTCGTCATTCGCTTTGTCATCGTTGCCGTGCTTTTGGCTGGCGTGGCTGTGGTGATGCGCGCGCCCTGGCCGCGGCGAGATCAGCTGATGTCGATCGCGATTGGCGGTATTTTTGTGCATACGGGCTATTTGGGGGCGACTTTTGCCGCTCTCTCCGTTGGCGTGGAAGCTGGCGTTGCCTCGCTGATGGCGGGACTGCAGCCTTTATTCACGGCGGCGCTGGCGGGCTATTTTCTCAATGAACAGGTTCGGTTGCGCCAATGGCTGGGGCTATTTTTGGGCCTGTGCGGTGTGGCGCTGGTGGTCAATTCCAAGCTTGCGCTGGGTCTTGGGACACCTCAGGGCATGGCGCTGTCGTTTCTCTCGGCCTGGTTCATGACAGCTGGAACGCTCTGGCAAAAGCGCTTTGGCGGCAGCATGGATTTGCGCACAGGCTCGGTGGTTCAATTTGCTGCTTCGGCTATTGTTTTGTTGCCTTTCGCCATTTGGTTGGAAGGGTGGCGGGTGGAATGGACGGGACATTTCATCGGTGCCCTAGTCTGGCTGTGTCTTGTTTTGTCGATTGGCACGATCAGCCTTTTGCTTATCCTCATTCGCCGCGGCGCGTCCGTGGAAGTGGCTAGTCTGTTTTTTCTCGTCCCGCCTTGCACCGCTTTGTTCGGGGCATTGATGTTTGATGAGCAATTGACCCCCATCGTGCTCAGCGGAATGGCACTGGTGGCCATTGGCGTTGTGATGGTGACTTGGAAAAGCAAATAAGAGGCTTGGAAAAGCAAGTGAGAGATTGGAAAAGCAAATAGCGATGAAGTCCTGCAGCGCTAGGCTTGGCTGCGTCTCTGCCGGATCGCAAACCAGATAAAAAACACCAATAAGGTTGCGGCCAAGCCAAACCAAGTCAGCGCATAAGATAAATGATTATTGGGGATGCTGATTTGTGTGGCTCCGCCGAGCGGCAGGCCGCCGGGCACGGGCGTAGCATCGGCATCGACCACAAAGGGCGCGAAAGAGGGCAGGGCTAGGGCTTGGCCTATGGCTTGCGCATCGCGTGTGTACCAGAGGCGCTTGGCGGGCTCATCAGTGGGTGTGAAGAGATTGCGCTCCTCGGGTCCTCGCATCAGGCCGATGAGTGTCTGGGGCCCGGTCACCTGTCCGGCAGCACGGCTGGCGGGGTCTTTGGCCTCAAGCGGAATGAAGCCGCGATTGATCAGAATGAATTCCCCGGTCGGCAGAGCAAGGGGTGTGATCACATGATAGCCGGGCCCATCGGGCCGGCCAGCCAATTTGCCGCTTGAGCGGAAGATCAACACTTCTTTGGCATGATCAAACACGCCTGAGAGGCTCACCCGGCGATATTCATAATCCTCGGCTTTGAGAGCGGGCCATTGCTTTGGCTCTGGCAGGGGCTGGGGAGGGGCTGCAAGACGCTCGGCCATTTGGCTAAGGATTTGCTCCTTCCAGGCCAAACGGTTCACCTGCCAGCTTCCCAGCCCTATCAGAACGCAAAAGGCCAGTGCGGCCAGCAGGCCGGGCCAGAGGAGGGAGCGTCGGGGCTGTGGTGTGATGTTAGAAATCTGCGTCATGATCAGTCTTTTAAACGATCTTGTACCCGACCTTGCTCAGCTTTGTTTTTATATTGCAAGGAGAC
>CAIVAX010000187.1 GCA_903903935.1 uncultured Hyphomicrobiales bacterium
TCTCCGCCACCAAGCGCATGAATCTCGATCGTCTGTTGGAAATGATTGCCCTGCAGGCTGAAGTGCTTGATGTCAAGGCCAATCCGGATCGTGCCGCTGAAGGCACAGTCATTGAAGCGCGTCTGGATCGCGGCCGTGGACCTGTGGCTACAGTCTTGGTGCAGCGTGGCACGTTGAAGGTCGGCGATCTGATCGTTGCTGGCGCACAATGGGGCCGCGTGCGTGCGCTCATTGATGACATGGGCAAGAACCGGCCTTCAGCTGCGCCCTCTATGCCAGTCGAAGTGCTGGGCTTCTCGGGCGCACCTGAGGCGGGTGACCGCGTTGCTGTGGTGGAATCTGAAGCGCGTGCGCGTGAGATCACCGAATATCGTGAACGCCAGAAGCGCGAAAAAGCTGCTGTGCGCGGTGGTGGAACAGCCCGCGGGTCTTTGGCTGACATGATGAGCCAGCTCAACACAGCCGGGCGCAAAGAATTTCCGCTTGTCATCAAGGGCGATGTGCAAGGTTCGGTGGAAGCCATCATTGCCACGCTGGAAAAGCTCAACACCGATGAAGTCGCCGCGCGCATCATTCATGCGGCAGTTGGCGGTATTTCGGAATCCGATATTACTTTGGCCGAAGCCTCGGGAGCCGTGGTCATTGGCTTTAATGTCCGCGCCAATAAGGAAGCCAGAGACTCGGCTGATCGCTCGGGCACTGAGATTCGCTATTACAACATCATCTACAATCTCGTGGACGATGTGAAAGCGGCGATGTCGGGCCTGTTGGCACCTACCATGCGCGAGCAAATGCTCGGCAATGCGCAGATTCTCGAAGTGTTCAACATTTCGAAAGTCGGCAAAGTGTCTGGCTGCCGCGTCACCGATGGCCGCGTGGAGCGCGGCGCCAATGTGCGCCTCATTCGCGACAATGTCGTCATTCACGAAGGCAAGCTCTCGACGCTCAAGCGCTTCAAGGACGAAGTCAAGGAAGTGCAAGTGGGTCAAGAATGCGGCATGGCCTTTGAAAACTATCAGGACATGCGCGCAGGCGATGTGATCGAATGTTATCGCGTTGAGGAGATCAAGCGGTCCTTGTAAGACCCCTTGGCCCTCAGCCCAGGGACACAGTCATACTGCCCTTAAGAGTCTATCAGTCAGACGGGCGCGGCAAGGCCGCGACCTTTGGAGAACATCATGTCACGGGGACATCAAAAAGGCGGCGAGCCATCGCAGCGGATGTTGCGCGTTGCCGAACTCATTCGCCACGCTATGGCTGACATGCTGGCGCGCGGCGACATTATCGATCCTGTGCTTGAAAAGCAGGTGGTCACCATTCCGCTTGTGCGCATGAGCCCCGATCTCAAACTGGCGACAATCTTTGTCATGCCGCTGGGCGGCAAGGACATTAAGCCTGTACTGGCGGCGCTCGAGAGTCATAAGAAATTTCTGCGCGGTGAAATCTCTCATCGCATTGATCTCAAATTTGCGCCCGATCTTCGTTTTAAGGTGGATGAAACCTTTGAGAATGCCGCTAAGATTGATGCTCTGTTGCGGCGTCCCGAAGTGCAGCGCGATTTGAACTCCCCTTCTGATGATGTGACCGAAGAGTGAGATGGTTTGAGTGATGAATAATCAGCGCCCCAAACGCGTCCCGGTCGATGGTTGGCTTATTCTCGACAAGCCCGTGGGCATGACCTCAACCCATGCCGTCTCGCGCCTCAAACATATTTTTCAGGCCAAAAAGGCTGGCCATGCCGGCACGCTCGATCCTTTGGCCTCTGGCATTCTTCCCATTGCCTTTGGGGAGGCTACCAAGACCGTGCCCTTCGTGCAGGATGGCGAAAAGGCATATCGCTTCACCGTCACCTGGGGGGCTGAGACCAATACGGATGATTCTGATGGCAAAGTGGTCCATACCTCGGATCTGCGCCCCAGCCAGCAACAAGTGGCCGATCTTCTGCCGCGCTTCATTGGCACCATCCAGCAAGTGCCGCCGGCCTTTTCCGCGATTAAAATCGCTGGCGAGCGGGCTTATGATATGGCCCGCGAGGGTGAAACAGTCGATATTCCGGCCCGACCGGTCACCATTCATGCGCTGGATCTGGTGGGCGGTGATGAAACCTGCTCCATCATTGAGGCGCGCTGTGGCAAGGGCACCTATGTGCGCGCGATCGCCCGCGATCTTGGCCGCATGCTGGGCTGTTTTGGCCATGTCACCCAATTGCGCCGCACCCGCGTGGGCCCGTTTATGGAAAATGAGGCCATTCCCTTGGCCGAATTGGCTGAATCCCCTGACACAGCGATGCAGTTCATGCTCTCCGTCGAGGTCGGTCTGATTGAGCTGCCCTGTGTGGTGGTTGATCGCAATGGCGCAGCCCGTCTGCGCCGGGGCCAGTCCTTGATTTTGCGTGGCCGCGATGCGCCGATGGGCGGCATGGCCTATGCCTCCTGCGGGGGCGTGCCGGTGGCCTTTGGGCCGGTCAATGAGGGGCAATTGGTCCCCCATAGGGTCTTTAACCTCTCCATATAGGACCAGAGGGCGCCAAGCCGTCTGCTTTGGCTTTTATCTGGCAATTAGCCTGATTTCGTGTATAAACCGCCGGGCGCGGAGGCTTTCGCGCGATCTGATGGGGCGACCGTGCTGGACGACATCCCGGCCTGGCCAAACCCAGATCTCACTGCTGCCCTTGGTTCAAGGGCAGTTTCTAAAAAGAAAGGATGACCGATGTCGATCACAGTCGAGCGCAAACAAGCGCTCATTAAAGAATATGCGACTAAGGCTGGGGATACCGGCTCGCCGGACGTGCAAATTGCAATCCTCACAGAACGCATTGCCAATCTGACAGGCCATTTCAAAACACATGTGAAAGATAATCATTCACGTCGTGGTCTGCTCAAGCTGGTTTCGCAACGTCGTTCGCTACTTGATTACGTCAAGTCGAAGGACGAGGCTCGTTACAAGAGCCTGCTCGAACGCCTCGGCATTCGTCGCTAACCAATTCACGGCGTCCCTACGGGGGCGCCGTGGTTCTGTCACGGGCCACAGGGCTCATGACCAATATGGAAGACTAACATTGTGCCTTTGCACAATGATGGAAGCGGTGGCATGGGGCTGCCGTTTCTTAAGGGAAAGACCCGCGTCATGGCAGGATCGCCAGAGGCTGTTGCTCAATTTAAAACAAGCTGCCGCAGCTTCTGGCCATCTTGCTCATGGCCGTTCGATTTCCCGAACTCATGAAAGATAGAACCATGTTCGAAATACATCGTGAAACGCTCGATTGGGCGGGCCGCAAGCTCATCTTGGAAACTGGCCGCATGGCGCGTCAGGCTGATGGCGCAGTTTTGGCCTCTTATGGCGATACCACTGTTCTGGCGACTGTCGTCTCCGCGAAAGCCCCCAAGGCTGGCGTCGACTTCTTCCCGCTGACTGTCAATTATCAGGAAAAGGCCTTTGCGGCTGGTCGCATTCCCGGCGGTTACTTCAAGCGCGAAGGCCGTCCCTCAGAAAAGGAAACTTTGGTTTCCCGTCTGATTGATCGTCCCATTCGTCCGCTCTTCCCTGAGGGCTATCGCAATGACACGCAAGTTGTTGTGACTGTTCTCTCGCACGATATGGAAAATGATTCCGACGTGCTGTCCATGGTTGCGGCCTCTGCCGCTTTGACCATTTCCGGCGTGCCCTTCATGGGCCCGGTGGGTGGCGCGCGCGTCGGCCTGATCAATGGCGCACTCAAGCTCAACCCGACCATCGACGAGATGAAGAATTCTGATCTTGATCTTGTTGTCGCTGGCACAGCCGATGCTGTGTTGATGGTGGAATCTGAGGCCAAGGAATTGTCCGAAGATATGATGCTTGAAGCCGTCATGACCGGTCATCGCGGCTTCCAGCCGGTGATTGATGCGATCATTCGTCTGGCTGAAAAGGCTGCCAAAGAGCCGCGCGATCTTGTCACCATTGACAAGTCGGAAGTGGAAAAGGCTGTCGCCGCTGTTGCCGAAGCTCAATTGCGCGAAGCCTATAAGAACACCGTCAAGCAGGTGCGTTATGCCGCTGTGGATGCGGTCAAGACCAAAGTGAACGAGGCTTTGCTCGGTGGTGAAGCACCGAAGTTTGACAAGCAGCTTGTTGGCGAAGTGTTCCATGATCTGCAGGCGAAAGTCGTGCGCTGGAATATTTTGGACACAGGCATTCGTATCGATGGTCGCGATGTGCGCACTGTGCGCCCCATCGTTTCACAAGCGGGCGTTCTGCCCCGCACGCATGGATCGGCTTTGTTCACGCGTGGCGAAACCCAGGCTTTGGTTGTCGCCACTCTGGGCACAGGCGAAGACGAGCAATTCGTCGACTCGCTGGAGGGCACCTATAAGGAGCGCTTCATGCTCCATTATAATTTCCCTCCCTATAGCGTTGGCGAAACAGGCCGCATGGGCTCACCCGGTCGTCGCGAAATCGGTCACGGCAAGCTCGCTTGGCGTGCAGTTCGCCCCATGCTGCCCACAGCTGCGGAATTCCCCTATACCATTCGTGTTGTCTCTGAGATTACCGAATCCAATGGCTCATCTTCCATGGCCACAGTCTGCGGCGCCTCTTTGTCGTTGATGGATGCAGGCGTGCCGCTTAAGCGCCCTGTTGCGGGCATTGCGATGGGCCTGATCCTTGAAGACAAGCGCTATGCCGTTTTGTCGGACATTCTGGGTGATGAAGATCATCTGGGTGACATGGATTTCAAAGTCGCCGGCACGGAACACGGTGTCACATCTCTGCAGATGGACATTAAAATTGCAGGCATCACCGAAGAGATCATGAAGGTTGCTCTCGCTCAGGCGAAAGATGGCCGTCTGCATATTCTGGGTGAAATGAGCAAGGCGTTGACAGGCGCCAGAGCTGAGCTGGGCGAATTTGCTCCGCGCATTGAGACCATGAAAATCCCCGCCGACAAAATCCGTGAAGTCATCGGTACGGGCGGCAAGGTCATTCGTGAAATCGTCGAAAAGACCGGTGCCAAAATCAATATTGAAGATGATGGCACAGTGAAGATTGCCTCCAGCGATGGCAATTCGATCAAGGCGGCGATCAATTGGATCAAGTCGATCGCCTCCGATCCGGAAATCGGCCAGATTTACGAAGGCACAGTCGTCAAGACCATGGACTTTGGCGCCTTCGTCAATTTCTTTGGCTCACGCGATGGTCTGGTGCATATTTCGCAATTGTCGAAAGCCCGCGTCAACAAGACCACAGATGTCGTCAAAGAAGGCGATAAGGTCAAAGTGAAGCTCATGGGCTTTGATGATCGCGGCAAGGTGCGTTTGTCCATGCGCGTTGTCGATCAAGAGACTGGCGAAGATCTGGAAGCCAAGCAGGCTGCTGAAGCCGCCGCTGCGGCCAACGAGTCAGGCTCCGATCAGCCAGCCTGATCGCAGAGCTCTTTATCCAGTAAAGAAGGCGGCTCGCGGGCCGCCTTTTTTGTTGATCGTGAGGGCTGCTTGCTAAGGCCACATGGAAGGCGCGTTTACTCGCCAATCAGCTCGAAGAGAATTTCTTTCGGGCGGCATAAACGCACCCCCTGAGGCGTGACGACAATGGGGCGCTCGATCAAAATGGGATGCGTCTCGATCGCATCGAGGATTTTGTCATCACTCAAGCTTGGATCATCAAGCCCCAGCTCGGCATAGGGCGTGCCATTCTTGCGCAAGATGTCGCGCGGCTTTTTGCCCATGTGCGCTAGAAGCTCGGACAATCGGGCACGGCTGGGCGGGGTCTTTAGATATTCAATGATCTGCGGCTTGAGCCCGCGCTCCTGCAGAAGGGCCAAGACATTGCGCGAGGTGGTGCAATTAGGATTGTGATAAATGATCGTGCTCATATTCAGGCCCTTAATGAGGGTGATAGTATAGAATTAACATTACCGAAATAAAAGCTCACTCACGCCTGAAACATCCCGCAGTTTGTGGGACGACGTGACCAAATGTGACTCAATTCAATGGCCGAATGCGCTATATTCTGGCCGATCCTGAACGGAGTCTTGAATCGATGGCTGGCAAATATTTTGGAACTGATGGCATACGCGGGCGCGCCAATGGCCTGATCACGCCGGATCTGGCTATGCGTGTGGGCCAAGCGACAGGCCTTGTCTTTCAGCGCGGCAATCATCGCCACAGAGTTGTCATAGGTAAAGATACCCGGCTCTCAGGCTATATGATCGAGACGGCCTTGGTCGCAGGCTTTACCTCCGTAGGCATGGATGTGTTATTGCTCGGGCCCATGCCAACACCCGCCGTGGCCATGCTAACCCGCTCCATGCGCGCCGATGTGGGCGTGATGATCTCAGCCTCACATAATCTGTATGAAGATAATGGCATTAAGCTCTTTGGTCCGGATGGGTTCAAGCTCTCCGATGAAGTCGAGCACGAGATTGAAAAAACCATTGATGACAATCTCTCTCAGCGTCTAGCCGGTGCTCATGATCTGGGGCGGGCGCGGCGTGTCGATGATGTGCGCGCGCGTTATATCGAATTTGCCAAGCGCACGCTGCCGCGCAATCAATCGCTCGATGGTTTGCGTGTGGTGATTGATTGCGCCAATGGCGCAGCCTATCGCACAGCGCCAGAGGCTTTATGGGAATTAGGTGCTGAAGTCATCACCATTGGTGATCAGCCCGACGGCTTTAACATCAACAAAGATGTTGGCTCAACCGCGCCTGAAGCGCTCATCCGCAAGGTTCATGAAGTGCGTGCGGATATTGGCATTGCTCTTGATGGCGATGCCGATCGTGTCTTGATTGTCGATGAAACCGGTCATTTGATTGATGGCGATCAACTCATGGCTGTTGTGGCTCAAAGCTGGAAAGAAGAGGGGCGTCTGTCGCGCCCCGGCATTGTCGCCACAGTCATGTCCAATCTTGGCTTAGAGCGTTATCTGGGTTCAATCGGCCTGTCGTTGGAGCGCACGGCAGTGGGCGATCGCTATGTGCTCGAATATATGCGCGAACATAATTTCAATCTTGGCGGCGAACAATCCGGCCATATTATTATGTCTGATTATTCGACGACGGGTGATGGCTTGGTTGCGGCCTTGCAGGTTCTGGCTGTTGTGCGGCGATTGGAAAAACCGGTCAGTCAAGTGTGTCGGCCCTTCGAACCTCTGCCGCAAATTTTGAAGAATGTGCGCGTTACCAATCGCGCCATTTGTCAGACAGAGGAGATTCAAAAAGCCATCACACAGGCCGAAACTCTCCTTGCTCATCGGGGACGTTTATTGATTCGCCCCTCTGGCACGGAGCCCTTGATTCGGGTGATGGCTGAGGGCGAAGAGCGCAGTTTCATCGAGCCGATTGTCGATGATTTATGTGCATTGATTCTTAAAAAGGCGAGTTAACAGCAGCCCTCTGAGCTGTGTCTTTGCAGCAAGTGCTTATTTTTATCGTTAATTTTCATGGTTAAGAGGGCTTTAACACCTTGCAGGCATAGTTCCATCATTGAAATCAAATCAGCACGTTTTGTCCGTCATTTCATGAAGGAATTTTGCAATGGGGAAGTCGAAAGCCCTCTTATTATTCGCTTGTGTGTCCCCCGGCCTCGTTCAATCTGCTTGGGCAGCAGATCTTTATATTCCCCCGCCAGCCCCTTTGCCTCCTCGCTTTGAAATGCCCGCACAAAACCTGCTCGGTGCCACCGACGGATATTATCTGCGAGGTGATATCGGTGTTGGCCTGACACAACATACGATCACCTCTACCTTCTCGCTCCCTGTTCCCGATGCGCGCTTTGACTCGTCTTACATTGGCGATTCAACATTTGTGCGGCTCGGTTTTGGACGGCAATTTGGAACTTGGATCCGGTCCGATGTGACCTTTGAATATCGCGGTTCGTCATCAATCTCGGCGACGGAAACCTATAATCAAGGTGCATTCTTTACGCCCCCAAGTGCCATTCGAAGCTATGATAGTTATAATGGCCATATTTCACACGGTGTGTTTCTGCTCAACGGCTATGCAGATTTAGGCACATGGCAGAGGATTTCACCTTTCGTGGGTTTGGGCGTGGGCTACGCTATGCATCGCGTCCCTGATCTGAAAGATTCAGGCGGTGTCTCTGCAATCAATTCGACAAGCTATGGTGTGGGCGGGTTCGGATATGCCAGTGCCACAACGTCAAGCAGTCTGGCTTAGGCCGGCACCGCGGGCCTTGGCTATCAGGTCAATGAAAATCTTAAATTGGAAGTCGCTTATCGCTATCTGAATTTGGGCACCTCCAAATCAGGTGCGATTAAGTGTCTCACGCAGCCCGCTGCAACCTGCCCCAATGAAGTGCAAAGCTATAAAATCAGTTCACATGATTTTAGCCTTGGCATGCGGTGGATGTTGGGCGGCAGCGTGAACTATCAGCAACAAGCTAAATTTGAAATGAGCTCAGCTCACGCCAAATCAAATATGAAAATGTCGAAAGAGACATCTTACGATGGTGGATAGGCCTATCCGAATGCGAGTAGAAATAATTATGCTGCAGCAGGCCCCGCTGAAATTGATCCGCGTATTCCAGTGACAACGCAATCGACAAAGGCAAATTTGGCCACAACCGTTATTCCTTTGCTCCCCGAGACCAGTGAATTGAGCAAAGCGGATCTGCCTGCGCAACCTGCGAAGGGAAAAAAGGCTCAGTCGCGTAAGGGTGAGACAGTCAGTTCAAATACGATACAGATCACACCTGACCGTCTGTATTGATCGGATTAAGGGCAGAACAGCTCATTTTGGATGAGCTGGCTCTTTCTTTCAATTGGTCGACGCAAAACACAAAGCGGCGACATGTCGGATATGTATTTATTTAAGCTATTACATAGCTGTGCCGGCGGTTGAAGAGGATAGACTATGAAATATCTGGGTTTAGTGGCAGCTGAAATGTTGATGATCGCGCTGGGGGGCAGGTTGGCTCATGCAGCCGATATGGGCAGTTTTTCGCAACCATCCCCCGATTATTTTTCAGGCTCTTCCTATCGAGATCAAAGTCAGCCCTTTGAAAGGGGAACAGGTTGGTATTTTCGAATGGATAGTGCGGTAAGCAATTCTCTGCTTCCCATTTTATCCCCCACCGGCATAATGACCACAGGTACACAGCTTAAAGGCACCTATGGCTTTGGATTGGGTGCGGGGTTCAAGTTCAACAATCTGCTCAGAGTGGACGGTACCTTTGAAGCGGCGAGCCTGCAAAAGTCTTCTATCTCTTCAACCAAGCTGAGTGATGGGGTCACCAATATCATTTGCCCCAACACTCTCTTCACGTTGCTCGATACAACGGTTAATCCTATCACAGGAGCGGCGACCAATCTGCCTTTAGGTTATGTGTGGTCGCAACAGACAGGCACATGTACGGAGACAAGAACCGCCACGACGCGAAATATGTTTGCGATGACGAACGCTTTCGTTGATCTTGGGACATGGTGGAAAATCACGCCTTATGTGGGCGCTGGCGTGGGCATGGCGCGCATTTCAACCATTGGTAATGATAATTTTTATTCCAATGACAATGGCAAGCAATTTCAACCCACCTGGACTCCAGGCGTTTCGACTCCCAACATCTGGCTGACGAATACGGGTGCTGTGATCAATCCTCAACCCACCATTCCCAATACGACGATTCCCGTTTCAACGATTATCTCGCCCAATTGGGATAAGCGCTTTACCACCGTTCAATATAATCTTGCTGTATCGGGCATGGCAGGCGTTGCCTTTGACTTGACGCCCAATGCCAAGCTCGATCTGGGCTATCGTTATCTCAATTATAGCGACAGCAAGGTGCGCCGCTATTCGCAGGATGTGCGCATTGGCTTTCGCTATATGGTGGATTGACGCGGACCCTCTCCTCCCGTCTTGAACCATCTGGCTTGACCTTGGGGCCCTGCAGGGCGTATCGCCCATGCAGGAGAGCGTCTCTTTTGAGGCGGCCGATCGTCAGGATTGCAGGATGAGCCCCACAAAACCCGGCCAGAAGCCCAATTGCCCAAATTTTTCATCAGGCCCCTGTGCCAAGCGTCCCGGCTGGAGCTTGCAAGCTTTGGCCGATGCCCCCTTGGGGCGCTCGCATCGCCACAAAATCGGCAAGACCAAGCTGCAATTGGCAATTGATCTGACCCGCGAGGTTTTGGCGGTTCCTGCTGATTATCGTATTGGCATTGTCCCGGCCTCTGATACGGGCGCGGTTGAAATGGCGCTCTGGACCATGCTGGGCCCGCGCGGGGTTGATATGCTCGCCTGGGAAAGCTTTGGTGAGGGCTGGGTCACCGATGTCATTAAACAATTGCAGCTGCCCAATACGCGCAGCATTCGTGCAGATTATGGCCTGCTGCCAGATCTGAGCACGGTCAATTTCGATCATGATGTTGTCTTTACCTGGAATGGTACGACCTCAGGCGTGCGCGTTCCCAATGGCGATTGGATCGCCGCCGATCGCAAGGGCCTGACTATTTGCGATGCCACCTCTGCCGCTTTTGCGCAAAGTCTCGATTGGCCTAAACTCGATGTCGTCACCTTTTCTTGGCAAAAGGTTCTGGGTGGCGAAGCGGCCCATGGCATGATCATTCTCAGCCCGCGGGCGGTTGAGCGTCTGACCACTTATCAACCTCAGTGGCCAGTCCCCAAAATCTTCCGTCTCACCAATGGCACAAAGTTGATTGAGGGAATTTTTGTTGGCGATACGATCAATACGCCCTCCATGCTCTGCGTTGAAGATTATATCGATGCTCTCCATTGGGCGCAGTCGATTGGCGGTTTGGAGGGGCTCATTGGGAGAGCCAATGCCAATCATCACATGATTGCCGATTGGGTGGCTCGCACACCTTGGATTGGCTTTCTTGCCCGCGATCCGCAGACGCAATCCAATACCAGCGTCTGTTTGCAAATCATCGATCCTGCGATCACCGCTTTGACGCCTGAGGCGCAGGCAGCCTTTGTCAAAAAGATGTCTACTCTTCTCGAGGATGAGAAGGTTGCTTTTGACATTGATGCTTATCGCGATGCGCCTCCTGGTCTGCGCATCTGGTGTGGTGCCACTGTCGAGAGCCGCGATGTTGCTTTGCTCACCCAATGGCTCGATTGGGCCTATGCGAGTGTGCGCGCAGGCTAACTGCGCACGCAGGTTTGGCGGGGCTTTAAAATTCGGCGTCTAATTCTTCGAGTTCAGCAGGCTCGCTCTGTGCGTCTGCTTTCCAATCCTGCATAGCGGGAAGGGCCAATATGTGATCGCGATAAGCGGCACAGAGCGGATCGAGCTGCACATCATAAGTGACAAAGCGTGTGCATACCGGCGCATACACCACATCTGCA
>CAIVAX010000188.1 GCA_903903935.1 uncultured Hyphomicrobiales bacterium
GCCAGCAGCCGCGGCGGCCGCCACTTCACCCACGCTGTGACCAAACACAAAGGCAGGCTGCAAACCATAATCGGCCAGCACAGATGTCATTGCTGTTTGAATAGCAAAGAGCAGAGGTTGCGCCACGCTGGTCAGGCTGAGGCGTGTGTCGAGTTCGGGATCATGAATGGCTTCAATTAGTGACCATCCCGATAAAGCCGCGAACAGACCGTCAATCTCTTTCATGCGCTTGCGGAAGGCCGCATTGTGCGTCAAGGCCGCGCGGCCCATGCCCACCCATTGGCTGCCATTGCCCGCATAAGCAAAAGCAATCACCGGCGCTGTTGAGGGTGCAATGCCGCTCGCTAAAGCGCGCGGCGTTTTGGCGCTGGCAAACTCCTTGAGCAAGTCGGAGACGTTTTTGCTGTGCCGCAAAGGAATAGCGAGGCGATGGGCAAGGCGCTCTTTGCGATAGGCCAGCGCACTGGCCACTGAGGTGAGCGCATGATCTTGTGTGCTCAACAGCTGGGCATAATCTTCTGCCTGCGCCACAAGCGCTTCTTTCGTTTGTGCCGAAAGAATCAGAAATTCCGGAGCCAGTTTGCCATCGCCCTTGGTGGAGGGCAGTTCGGCTTTCTCTGGCTCGCGCATCACCACATGCGCATTGGTCCCGCCAAAGCCAAAGGACGACACGCCACAATGAAGAAGTGTATTGGGTCCCGCCAGTTCAAGATTGTCTTCCGCGGTCTCAATATTGAGCTGATCAAAATCAATCAGCGGATTGCGCTGATCCAGATGCAGCGTGCGCGGCAAGACACGATGCTCCATCGCCAGCAGAGCCTTGAACGCACCCGCCAGACCTGAGGCAGGTTCCAAATGGCCGATATTGGATTTCACCGAACCAATGGGCAGCGAACTTTGTCGCCTCTGGCCCAGCGCTTCGCCAATGGCTTGCGCTTCAGCTGGATCACCAACACGTGTGCCCGTGCCATGGGCTTCAACAAAGGCCAAGCGCGCCGGATCAAGCTTGATCTCGCCATAGGCGCGCTCGAGCAAAGCTCTTTGTCCCGCCGCCGAGGGCAACGAAATGCCAGAGGTGCGGCCATCAGAATTCACGCCATTGCCAAGCACCATGGCTCTGGGTGTGAGGTGCTGAGCTCTGGCGCTAGTGGCGCGCATGATGACAAAAGCCACCGCGCCTTCCGCGCGCACATAGCCATCACCCGCCGCTGAAAAGGGCCGACACAGGCCCGTTGGCGAAAGCATGGAGGCGCGTGAAAAGCCGATGAAAGATCCTGGCGACAAGAGCAGGTTAACGCCAGCCACAACTGCCATATCGATCTGGCCGCTTTCGATGGCATCAATGGCTTGTGAAAACGCCACCAGCGAAGAGGAGCAGGCTGTATCAACCGTAAAGCTGGGGCCGCGCCAGTCGAAAATATAGGACAGACGATTGGACACGATCGACAATGTATTGCCTGTCATGAAATGGCTTTCAATCGAAGCCGGATCAGTCATATGCAGATTGCCATAATCGAGGCTGGACGCCCCGACATAGACCCCCACCTCTTGGCCGGCGAGCGAGGAGGGCTTGAGCCCTGCGTCTTCCAATGCTTCCCAAACGACCTCCATCAGCAGGCGTTGCTGCGGATCAATCTGCCGCGCTTCGCGGGGAGAAATGCCAAACACGCTGGGATCGAAAGAAAACGGATCGTCGAGATAGCCGCCATTAAAAGTATAGCTGAATCCCGGCTCATTGGTGCGGGGATGCAGATAACGCTCGGGCCGCCAGCGCCCTTCGGGCAGGGGGCCAACTGTGCAGCGTCCATTCTTCAGCAAAGACCAGAATTCTTGCTCATTGCGCGCGCCCGGAAGACGGCAGGCAGCCCCAATCAACGCCGCTTTGGCTTTGGGATTGCGGTCATAGCCTGAGGGATCAATCTGCATAAGCCAGCTCGTCTCCAGATCTTGTGCCGCATGCCGCTGGGGTCAATGCAGTTCAGCGCAAGGTTTAAATCGAATAGTCAAGAATGAGAATTAGATGTCTCAACATTAGCCAATCATTAAAATACAGCTTTATTCATACCCTCTCGCTCGGGCAAGGGCAAGTTTAAGCAGGCTAATGTCAGTGGAGGGGGGTGATCAGGCACCAAGCGGATAGGTCTTTGCGATGCCTCAATTGGTCTGATGCCGAGTTTGAGCCTGACAAAAGATTTTGGCTCTAGTCGGGCAGGACGATCGGTCCTAGCGGGAAAAGAAAAACCCCGGAGCTTGCGCTCCGGGGTTCCTTTAAATCCTTGAATAAGGATTAGAAAGCGCGGTCGATACGCAGACGGCCAGTCCAGCCGTTGTTGTTCGAGCTAGCTGACACCAGAGTAGCAGGTGCGCCAGCGACAACAGTCTGGAACTTCAGACGGTTGGCGATGTAGTCAGCTTCGACACCAATGTCGAGACCCTTTGTGGGAGTCCAGATCAGGTTTGCGCCTGCAATGTAGTAGGTCGCATTGCCGATGCTAACACCAGCCGTTGTTGTCAACGGATCGATAGTCGGAACCGTGAAGGCGTTATACGAGAAGTTGAAGTTCGAACGCAGGCTGGGTGTCCAGTAGTGCGTGAAGATTGCACCAGCGTTCATAACCTTTGTTGCGGAGAAGTTGTTTGTGACAACGCCACCAACGGTTGTTGTGGAAGTCAACAGATAGTTGGTGGGAACCCACATCACGCCACCCAGACCGCGGCTGATGCCGGTATCCGAGCAAGAGGTGTAGTTCGAGCAACCGGAGACTTCACCCCACATGCCCTGAGCATAGCTGATCGTGGCATTGATCTGATCGCCAGCAGCGAGCTGCGGCAGGTTCAGACGACCGCCGAGGCCGATTGCATAACCGGTCTTAGCAGAAGCGCCAGAGAACAGCTGATTGGTGATCAGGTTGTTCTGGGTAACAACGCCAGCAGAAGTGGCATTGTTGGTGCCGAATGTGTTGTTGCCGATAGCGCCAGAGAGCTGCAGGAAGCCCCATGACTGATCGAGACGCACGTTACCAACCAGGTTGTAGCCTGTGTCGGGGCGTGTCACGTAGGTGAACTGACCAACGCCGTTCGAGCCGGAGAAGTCCGAACGAGCTTCCAGACCCAATGAAGCTGACCAGCCACCGCCGAATGTAGCTGTGTAGCTGAGCTGCTTCACGCCATTCGAGAAGCCGGGATAGCCGGACAGGTTGATCATGTAGCTCGGCATTGTTGTGAACAGATCCGAACCCAGACCGAAAGTGAAGCCAGCGAAACGTGTGTAAGCAGCTTCCATTGTCAAGGATGAAGAAACGTTGCCTTGAGGAACATAGCTGGCGCCGTTAGTGGTGGTGCCGCTCGTAGAACCGATACCATCGCGGTTAGAACCACGCAGACGAACAACGGTCTGAGCAGCGCCCCAAGCGGTGTTGACGCGAGCGTCGAGGTCAACGCGGCCGCGGAATTCAACGCCTGTTGTGTCCTGGTCAGCAGCAACCTGCGAAACAGTGGTGCTCACTGTGCCGTTGGCGAGGATCTGACGGATAGCAGCAGGAGAGCTGTACTTATAGTCGGAACGAACAAAACCGCCGACCTTCAGGCAGATGTCCGAACCAGGAATGTAGAAGAAGCCTGCGCCGTAAGCGTCGCAAACCTTAACGTATTCAACAGGAGCAGCCTTGCGCGACGGCAGGTCAGCAGCCTGGGCGGAAGCAACAGCGAGAACTGCTGTTGAACCGAGCATGAAGCTCTTCATCAAATTCATTTAACCCTCCAGTGTAAAACCCAATAAAGTCAGGTTTAGTCCCGACCCATTGAACGGTCTTTCGACCTCAGACACACAGCGCAGGACCAAAAGGCCTTAGCTACGTTTCCGACCCCATTGCTACGCCAGCTTGCGCCCAGAGTGAAGCGCTCCAAACCCGTTTTGGGCGCTCTAGCGAGGACTGTGGCGATCTTGCCACAGTCCTCATCCAGCCCTGAATTTTAACCATAAAGTGTTCGGCTGCGACTCACAATTGAGTCAAATTGTCAGCAATTACAGTCGTCTAAAAATTATGCGCGGGCCCCCCTCATCATTGGGTACGGCCCTGAACGCCCCTTATTCGTTCTCTTAACCCTTCGTTAAGACAGCTTTGGATCCCGCTGTGGTTTTTTTACCACAGGCCGTATGGCGCGGATTCTCACTTTGGTAACGAAAAAGGGGAGAGGATTTGGTGCAAGCTGATTCTAGCCGACTCACCTCCAGATGCTACACATACTGTAATGGATGCCCCTTGATCCGCCCTGTGGCGGGCGTTGGGGCGGATCGGAGTTCGGGCATGGACGGATTTTCCACTCTGGATGGGCTTGCTCTTTTGGTCTTTGGTCTGGCTTGGGGCATTTATCATTTCATTATCGAGCGGGAAGGCAGCCTTGGGCTCAATCATCTGATGAATGGCTATCGGCTCGATTGGATGATGGAAATGGCTGAGCGCGAGCAGCGCATGGTCGATTCCGGCATTATGGGCAGTTTGCAGAATGGCGCCGCCTTTTTTGCCTCGACCTCGCTTCTGGCCATTGGCGGCACTGTCTCGCTTTTGCGCGCCACAGATGATGTCCAGCGCGTGTTCAGCGATCTGCCCATTGGGCTGGTCGCCTCCCGCTCTTTATGGGAACTCAAGGTCGTTGGGCTCTTGCTGATCTTTGGCTATGCGTTTTTCAAATTCGCTTGGTCTTATCGTCTGTTCAACTTTGCCGCCATCTTGGTCGGCGCTACGCCCGGCCGCCACACAAGTGATCCCAAACGCCGCAAGGCCTTTGCGTTGCGCGCCGCGCAGATGAATGTTGTCGCCGGCAAGCATTTCACCAGAGGCCAGCGCGCCTTCTTCTTCGCTTTGGCCTATCTGGGATGGTTTCTGGGTCCTTACCTGTTTTTCATCACCACTTTGTGTGTGCTGCTGGTGATGTGGCGTCGGCAATATGCTTCGGATGCCAGAACAGCTGCCTCGCTCGACGCCTGATCAGCAAGTCATCGCTCATCTTCTGTTAAGCCAAGTCTCTTGCTGTTAAGCTAAGTCTCTTGGAGTGTATCCAACGCGGTCAACGAAGTATTGCGCCGCAGACATTGCAAACAGCTTCTGCCCAGCGCTGACACATACGCTGAGCCAGAGCAAAGCTAAAAAACCCTTATTCAGCTTAGCACAAGTTTCATCACTCATCTTTGGAAGCAGCAACCACGCGCGCAACAAGCGACGATTAGGTTGCATTTGAATCATTTCAGAAGATCAAAACCAACAGTCAGCTCCTAAATTCCATTGCGATTGTATTCGATATTTTTCGCGTAATGTGGATTGCAGATTATGTCTATTGAGTTGAGTTTCGATGTTCACAACACCTCTAGCTGGACTGGCAATCTGGCGCTTTTGGAGCAAAATATTCAAGGGGCCGCCAATCTCTGGGGCAAGGTTTTTGTTGGCTCAGCCAAGTTCAGCGTTACGCTCAATCTGGTTACCTCAACGCAATTTCTGGCCTCCTCTGGTCCGAGTGATTTCATTCTCGCAGGCCAGAGCAATGGCACAAATCTATGGGCGAGTTCGACGCAATATTCGCTCTTCACCAATAGCTCTCAAAATGACGGCCGGTCTGCCGATCTCGTCGTTAATGTCGCGACCAATTATATTCAAGATGGCACTGTTGTCCTTACCAACAATCCTGCTGTGCGCTCGCAAGCCGCCATTGGGGCGACGCATTTAGATTTCATCAGCATTGCTGAGCATGAATTGGGCCATGCCTTTGGCATTTTTGGCTGGCGCGATCAGTCCACGGGCCAGCTCACCGGCAAGGATGAAAGCCTGTTTGACAGCCATTTAAAAATGGGGACCTCTGGCCTGATCTATACAGGCGAGAATGTCACCGCTGTTTATGGCGCCAGCCTGCCGCTCGCCATGGGTGATATTTATCATCTGGGCTCATTCACCAATGCATCTGATCCACTCAACACCGATTTGATGAATCCCTTTGCCCATTGGGGCACAGTGGATTCCATTAGTCGATTGGACGCTGCAATCATGGCCGATTTAGGCTATGCTACCATTTATGATGACATTCTGCGACTTTCACCGGCGTCACTTCGATCAATGCCGGTGCAGGCAATGATGTCATCTTTTCCGCCGGAACAAATGATACGATCGATGGCGGCACAGGCGTTGATCGGGTGATCTATTCAGGCCCGGCGCGCGATTATGCGCTCAGCGTATCTAAAACCGGCATTAGTGTGAATGATGCAGCCGGACATAATGGACGCGATAGTCTCACCAATGTAGAATATATCGTCTTTAATGATATGACCCTCGACACATCTTGGTTCACCAAAACCATGCAATTGGACGCACCAAAGATTGCCGCTTTGGTGGAATTATATATCGCCACCTTCAATCGCGCCCCCGATGCCGTGGGTCTGAATTATTGGGGCGGCCGGCTCAATGATGGCATGACGCTGGAGGATATTGCCAGAAGCTTTTTTGATCAGCAGGAATCGCAATCCGCTTATCCCACCCAGCTCTCAGATGCCGCCTTCATCGCAAAAGTCTATCAAAATGCTTTAGGCCGCGCCCCTGATGCAGCAGGTCTTAAATATTGGACGCAGGAATTGCAGGCTAGCCATGTCAGCCGTGGCTGTTTTGTCATGGCGCTGATCAATGGTGCCAACGCGCCAACCGGCAATAGCGCGGATGCACTTTATCTTCAGAATAAGGAAAAAGTCGGCGCCCATTTTGCCCTAGAGAATGGGCTGAATGATCTGCCCGCGGCCAAATCCGTGCTCGATGGTGTGTCGATCACCTCGGCGACTGTGACGTCCAGTCAGGCGCTGGCCGATAGCTATTTGAATCTGGCCAGCCAGCCGACTTCCTCGCAATTTGTGGTTCAGCTGATCGGCCTGCCCCTTTGAGGCTAGGCGGTCAGGGGCTGCAAGGTGAGGCTTGACCTTGCAGGCCGCCTCGCGCACATCAACGCAAATGACTTTAGCTCCCAATTTTAACGATTCGAACGCTGGTCCCGCCGCTCCTACATTGGAGAGCGTCATTTTGCGCCTATGTGCAGAGATTGGGGCGGGCAAATCCATTTGCCCCTCTGAGGCGGCCAAGGCCATGGCCTTGGAAACCGGCGGGGGCGAATTGGCTTGGCGCGATTGGCTCCTCAAAGTGCGCCGCAGCGCCGTTGCCCTTGCCCATGCAGGCCAGCTGGTCATCTATCGCAAGGGCAAGCCCGTCGATCCGGATGATTTTCGCGGCGTCTATCGGCTTGGCTTGCCGCGCAGCGAATAAGAGCCTGCCGCGCAGCGAATAAGAATCTGCCGCGCCTTGGTCCTCTGCAGATCGGCACAAATGCGTGGATTATGTTTACCCTCGGACAAGTCTGTTATGCGATTTGGCTTTTCAGACTGTCTTGAATAAGATCATATCACACTGAATTGAGACACACAGCAGCGACGGGCGGCTTCGGGTTCGTCTGTCCTGTTTGATATGTGAGGCGATTGCGCGGCGCAATGACTGATCGGCTTGAGACTGAAAGCTTGTGGACCAAATTCACCCGCCTGTGGAGCGGTGACCTTGGGGTGCTCGGCGTGCCGCCAATGGATGACTATGCCGCAGGGCGCATGCGCGTCGAGCAGATCAATACAGTGATCCGCTATACTCAAGCCATGATGCTGGCCAATATCGTCAACGGCCTTGTGCTGGTGGCGGCTTTATGGACATAAGCCCAATCAACCACATTAATGATCTGGTTGTTGTCGTTGATCGTGCTGTGTCTATCGCTCTATTTGCGCCGCACGCAACGCCCGCAAAAAAAAGCGTCCCCTGACTGTTTCCTCGCGCGTGATCCGTCTCTCCTCGATCTATGCTGGCTTGTTGGGCTCCATCTGGGGACTTGCCCCGCTGTTGTTTTTTGCCAATTCCAGCACCCATGCGCAGGTTATTCTGATTTGCCTAACCTCCGGCATGATTTGCAGCGGCGCTTTTGTCTTGGCCACTCTGCCTTCGGCGGCGATCTCCTTCACCATTCCCATCACTCTGGGCTTTATCATTGGTGTGCTGCAAACCGGCGAGCCGATTTATATTTCAGTTGCCATTTTGACGATTGTCTATCTGGTGGCGATCATGCGGGCGGTGATGACGTTTTCACTGCTGCTCGTCAATCGCGTCTTGTCTCAGATTGCCAGCGAAAAAGCTGCTGAAACGGATGCGCTCACCGGCCTGCCCAATCGCAAGTGTTTTACTGGTCGGCTCGAGACGGTGATTGAAGATCTCACTGTCAATGGCATTGGCTTTTGCATGCTCTATCTTGATTTTGATGATTTCAAATCGATCAATGATCGCTTTGGCCATGCGGCGGGCGATGATTTGTTGATAGAGGCGGCGGCCCGCATGCGCGCGTGTCTGCGTGAGACAGATTGCATCTCCCGCTTAGGGGGCGATGAATTTGCGGTGATTGGTACTGGCATTAAAGAGCAAAGAGAGGCTGGGCTTCTGGCCGAGCGGCTCTTGGCGACTTTTGCAACGCCCTTCCAGATTGCTGGTGAAAGCCTCAATATGCATCCCAGCATTGGCATTGCTATGGCACCGCTTGATGGGCAGGATGCGCAAATTCTTCTGCGCAAGGCCGATGCGGCACTTTATCATTCCAAGCGCGAGCGCCGCGGCATCTTCCATTTCTTCAAAGAAGAATTTGATAGCCTGTCGCAGGATCGTAAATCCATCGAGACGGATTTGCGTGAGGCTCTCAGGGACAAGCAGTTTCATCTCGTTTATCAGCCCTTCCTCAATCTGGTCACCCATGAGGTGACCGGCTATGAAGCCTTGCTGCGCTGGGATCATCCCGTGCGGGGATCTGTGCCGCCCAGCGACTTCATCCCCATTGCGGAATTGAGCTCACTGATCGATGAGATTGGCGATTATGTTCTGCGTGAAGCGTTGCAAACAGCCGCCACTTGGCCCAGTCATCTGCGCCTTGCCGTTAATCTCTCCATCCGGCAATTGCGCAATATGTCTGTGGTCGACAAAATTCGCGCCCAATTGGCTGAATGTGGTGTGCCAGCCCATCGGCTTGAATTGGAGATCACTGAATCCAAAAGCATGGCCAGCACAAGCCAAGTGGTCGAGATTCTGCATAAGTTACGCGAGCATGGCATTTCGATTGCGCTTGATGACTTTGGCACCGGCTATTCTTCGATGACTTATTTGTGTCATTTGCCGGTGGATCGGATCAAGATTGATCGTCTGTTCATCTCCGGCGTTGAATCGCATCTTGAATGCGCCTCGATTGTCAAAGCCAGTGTGCATTTGGCAGTTGATCTGGGTCGCAAAGTCATTGCAGAAGGCGTCGAAACACCGGCGCAATTGGCCTTTCTCGAAAAGCTCAATTGCCATGAGGCGCAGGGCTATCTCATCGCGCGCCCCATGCCAGCTGATCAGATTGCTGGCTTTCGTCCGCAGTTGAAACTCAAGCGCCATAGCGCCGCGTGAGCAACAGTATGCGACGGCGCTTTAGGTCATAATCGGGCCTTCAAAGATCGCCTGATCTGCCCATTGGCGCGCATTGGCCCAATCTTCTTCGGTTTTCACTGTCCAAGCCATGACGGGCAGACCAATGCCATGCCGGCATAAAAACGGCACGGCATGCGGCATGTCTTGCACATTATAGGACAGAAAATCAGGCATGCTCTCGCGATAGTGCAGAAAATGCACCAGACGATGGCGCATGGCCGCATCAAGCCGAATGCCATTTTTCGATTCATCATCGGCCGAGCCATAATCAGCCATAGCGACGACGCCTAGCGGCAGATAGCGGATCCCAAAGGCCTTACGATGGGAGTGCAGATGCGCCATGATCTGCGGATCAAAACTCTTGATCGCCATAGGGCCTGCATAGGCCTTGGCGATAGCAGCCGTGCGCTCAGCCAAACGCAGATCCCCATCAAACCGGCTTTTGATTTCACAAATCAGCGGTGTGCGTTTGCCAATGAGAGTACAAAAATCAGCAAGGGGCAGGGGATGGTCTTGGCTACCCGTCAACGTCAAAGCGCAAAGCTCGCGGCTGGTGCGTTCATCCACGCGCCCGCTTGCGGATGTCAGCCGCTCCAAAGTGAAATCATGAAAGACAATGGCCTCGCCATCGGCGGATAATTGCACATCACATTCAATCGCACAGCGCTTCTCAATCGCCAGCTGCGCGGCTGTGGCGCTATTTTCGATAATGCCTTTGGTCGCCTCATGCAGGCCACGATGGGCAATTGGGCGCGCAGTCAGCCAATCGGGACGAAAAACGGACATTACTCCACCTCAAAAATAGCTTCGATCTCAACACAGGAATTGAGCGGCAATTGCGCCGCCCCAACTGCCGAGCGCGCATGGCGCCCTTGATCGCCAAAGACGGCGACCATCAAATCCGAGGCACCATTGATCACGCCCGCCAGAGTCGAAAATCCCGGAGCACAGGCGACATAGCCCGTCACACGCACGCAGCGGCGCACCTGATCGAGCGAGCCCGTCGCAGCCGCCACTTGCGCCAAAATCTGAATTGCACACAGCCGGGCTGCCTCATAGCCGTCTTCAGGGCTGACCTGCGCCCCGACAAGGCCTTGATGGGCAGGATCAATGCGCCCCTCTGGCCCTAATGCCAATTGCCCGGCGATAAATAACAATTGGCCGGAGCGCACGGCAGGCACATAATTGGCCAGCGGAGTGGCGGGCTTTGGCAAAATAAGACCTAGGCGGTGGAGATTGTCTTCTGCACGGATCAAATTGGGCCTCTTGGGTGATGTCTCAGGCACTGTGCCACTTGGCAAGCTCCCCACTTGGCAAGC
>CAIVAX010000189.1 GCA_903903935.1 uncultured Hyphomicrobiales bacterium
AGGATCTCAGCTGATTTTTGGGCTTCAGACAGGTTTTGGACCCGCTATGGCCTGAGCAAGGCCCAAATCAGGCCATGTCAGCCGTGATCACCGCAAAACCCATGGCCGCCCAAATGGCAGCGGCCATGATGTGATCCCTGCCTATTTGCCTTTGCCCGTGGCATAGCCATTCCACAGCGCGATAAAGCGATCCGTCATGGCTTGATCATCGAAGGATTCAAGCGGCTTTCCGGCCATTTCATCAGGATAAATATAGAATTCCTTGCGCTGCAGGTCTTTATGCACGGGCGTAGTGCCAAATACCGCCAATTGCGACAATTGGCCTTCTTTGCTCAGCAACCAATTTGCGTAAATCTTGCCAGCAAACATGCCCGGGCTGCCACGGAAAATGGCGAGCTTGGACATTTCGAGCGGCACCATATCAGGGCAATGCCAGGCAATGGGCGCGCCCTTATCCTGCAATTCCTTAATGCGTTCTGGATAGGCAGGCAAAGAGACATAATTCTCACCCGCGCCTACCAGACTCATGGCGGCATTCAATCCCTCTGTGCGAATTTGCGGCTTCAGCTTGGTGAAAAATTCATCGATATATTTCACGCCCCATGTCTCGCCATATTTGCCCCAGAGCGGCATCACCCAAAGATGCGGCAGCATGACTGCGCCAATGCGCCCATTGGCGAGGATGGCTGTATCAGGCAAGTCGCGCCAGGTTTTGGGCAGATCAGATTTCTTGAGCAGAGTTGTATTATAAGACATGCAATAGGGCCTTGCGCGAAAGGCAACGCCATAGCCGTTTTCATAATGCGCGCCGGGCAGAGTGCTTTCATAAGTGGGCAGATCGCGCAGAGTTTCGGCGGCATTGAGCTTGGTGAATTCGCTCAACGAGCCATCCATGCTGCGCACGACATCGACGAGATAACGCCCTTCAGCAAAGGCCAACAGAGGACGCACCACGCGCTCATTGGCACTGCCGCGCTGATAATCAATCTTGATGAAGGGATAGCGCTCTAGGAAGGACTTCACGAGCACAGCATGCAAAGGCACTTCATCCGAGCCGGAGATTTTGAGCAGCGGCGCCTTGCGCGCTTGCTCGATCCATTCGGCTGGTACAGCCAATTCTTTATCCAGACCATCAAGGATGGCAGGATCAAACTGAAGCTTTTTGAGGACTTCAACCGTATTTTTCGGCAAATCTGCCGCATTGGCGAAATTTTGAGCAGAGATCAGAGCGGCAGCGAGCACAATGCCAGCCTTGAAAGCCCCAAGGCCCTTTGCAAGATGATGAGCAAGCGCAGGCGTTTTGGCAATAGTCGTGTTGGCGATAGTCATCTTGGCAAATGTCTTGCGCATGGATCCGATCTCCCTTTTGACATTTAATGTTATAGACCATTTCGATGATGGCCCACTTATTCTGATCTCGTCTTTAAATTGCTAATGCCCGAGGTGCAATCCCCCAGACAAGGGCTCACGCCAGACAGATGTGAGCGCTAGAACAGGTCTAACTTGATTTACACGCTGCTTCAGCTCTATATAAAGCCCTCAAGCTAAAGATGCCAGTGCGCGTCAAACCATTGGGAGGATCACATATGGACCAGGCCAGAAATGAATTGCTCACCCGCATTGGGCCCGGCACCCGCATGGGCAATTTATTGCGCTATTATTGGTGGCCTGTTGGCTTCTCGCAAACTCTCGACAAAATCCCCCTGCCCGTTCGCCTGCTGGGCGAAGATCTGATCCTGTTTCGCAATGCGCAGGGCAAGGTTGGTTTGATGGATCGTTTCTGCGCGCATAGAATGGCCTCGCTGGAACATGGCCGCGTAGAAAATGACGGTATCCGCTGCTGCTATCATGGTTGGCTGTTTGCCAATGATGGCCAATGTCTCGAAATGCCAGCCGAGCCTGCGGAGAGCCAGCTGCACAAGGAAGTGAAGCTGAAAGCCTATAAGGTTCAAGAAATGGGCGGGCTGATCTTTGCTTATATGGGCCCCGATCCAGCGCCGCTTCTGCCCAATTATGATTTGCTGATCCGCGAGGATTGCGATCGCACGGTGTCGGGTGGCATGGAATATTGCAATTGGCTGCAGCGCGCCGAGAATGGCGTTGATAAATATCACAGCATGGCGCTGCATGCGCCTGTCTATCCCTCGATTGCGTTGAAGCGCCCCGAAGAAGTGAAATGGGATTCGCAATGGTATGGGTTCCGCATGAGCGCCAAATATGCGGGCAAGATTGAAAATGTCAGCCATTTCATCTTCCCCTCACATACGCGCCGCTTTAATGCTCGCGTGGGCGAGCGGCCCTCGCATTATCTGCACTTGCGCGTGCCGGTCGATGACACGCATACGCTGACCTATTATGTGCGCGCCACTGAGCGGCCCGATGGCAGCAAGGGCGAACTCAAGACCGATGGCTATGAGAAGGACGTCAAGCGCGGCGTCTACCAAACTGTTGATGATGGCTGGTGGCGTCTTGGCTCGCATGATCAAGACCGCGCGGCGCAGGAAAGCCAAGGCGTGATCACCGATCGCACCAAGGAATTTCTCGCAGGCTCTGATCGCGGCATTATCATGCTGCGCAAAATGCTACTCGATTCCATTGATGCGATTGAGAGCGGCGCTGATCCCTTCGCGGTTTTGCGCAATCCAGCTGACAATGTGATGATCACCTTTGATGCCCAGAAGAATTTCGCTGATACGGATCGCGATTTCTCTGGCAAACAGGTGACTAGCGAACGCACTTTGGTCTAAGGAGCTTTCAGCGCTTGACCGTCAGTTCACCCTTGCGTGACACATCCGCCAAACTGCCCCGGGCCGGCTTTAACTGGCCCTGGGCTGATCTCTCACGCACAGGCGTTTTGCTGCTTGTGCTGATGTGCGTGATGACGCCGCTGACCTTTCTGATCCTAGGCAGTTTTTCCAATGCGCGTTTGCCAGGCGAATTTTCACTGGCCAATATGAGCCTGAAAAATCATATCAGCGTCTGGTCCAATCCTGTCTCTTATGATGTCTTCCTCAATACTTTGATCTATGCGGTGGGGAGTACGTTTTTTGGTCTCACCTTTGCCATTACTCTGGCCTGGTTGATTGAGCGCTGTGATCTGCCGGGCAAAATCTGGATCTATGCTGCCATTCCCATCACTTTGGCCATGCCGGGCATGTTGCAGGCTATGGCTTGGGTTATTCTTCTGAGCCCGAAGATCGGCTTTTTCAACAAAATGCTGATGCAGACTTTTGGTCTGGAGAGCGCACCTTTCAATATTTACTCGCTGACCGGCATGATTTTTGTCGAAAGCATAAGGCTCGTGCCCACGGCATTTCTCATGCTTGTGCCTTTGCTCAAGGGCATGGATCCCAGTCTTGAAGAAGCCGCCTCTATGTCGGGCGCCTCGGCACGCCAGCGTTTGTTTCGCGTGAGCCTGCCCCTGCTCTTGCCCGGCCTGATGGCGATTGCGATTTTCCAATTCATCACGGCTTTGGAGATTTTCGAGATTCCCGGCATTCTGGGCCTGCCGAGCGGTATTTTTGTGTTCAGCACACGCATTTATGCTGTGCTGCATTCGAGCAGCTTTCTGCCCAATTATGGCGAGGCCAATGCGCTCTCTATGGTCTATCTGGTCATTGCGCTGGCCTCGACGCTGATTTACGCGCGCGTGCTCACACAGGCCGGACGTTATAGCACGATCAGCGGCAAGGGCTTTCGCCCGCGCGAGCAAGCGCTGGGGAGCTGGCGCTGGCCTGCCTTTGCGCTGGTGATGCTCTATTTGCTGGTAGCGGTGATCCTGCCGGTTTTGGTGCTGGCGTTCATTTCCTTCATGCCGTTTTTGCAGACGCCCTCCATGGCCTCTTTATCGCGCTTGACGCTGGCTAATTATCGCAGCCTGTTGGAGACGGATGCGATGGGGCAAGTCTTGCTCAACACATTATGGCTCGTTGTGGTGACAGCCACAGCAACAGTGATTGTCTCCTTTGTCATTGCAATGATTGTTGTACGCAGCCGCTTTTGGGGACGCCGCTTGCTCGATCAATTGGCGTTCTTGCCCCATTCTATTCCCGGCATTGTGATGGGTCTGGCCATGCTTTGGATTTTTCTCAAGCTGGATAAATTTGGCATTGGCCTGTTTGGCACGATCTGGTCGGTGTGCATTGTCTTTACCATTGGCTTTATGTCCTATGGCACACGGGCGATGAATGCCGCGCTGTTGCAAGTGCATCATGAACTTGAAGAAGCCGGGCTGATGTCGGGCGCCAATTATTTTTATATTGTGCGGCGCATCTTATTTCCTCTGCTGGTTCCAGCCTGTGCTGGCATATGGATCTGGACAGCGCTGCATGCGGCGCGCATGGCCAGTCAGCCGCTCTTGCTGACAGAGGGCCAATCCAATGAGGTTCTTGCCGTGATGGTGTGGAATCTCTGGGGCGAGGGACAATCGGTTGTGGTTGGCGCCATTGGCACATTGATGGTGCTGACCTTAATGG
>CAIVAX010000190.1 GCA_903903935.1 uncultured Hyphomicrobiales bacterium
AAGAATGCGCAGGAAGCGCATGAGGCCGTGCGCCCCACTGATCTCTCGCGTCTGCCGCGCTATGTGGCCAAGGCGCTCGAGCCCGAACAGGCCAAGCTGTATGAGCTGATCTGGACTCGCACCATTGCCAGCCAGATGGAATCGGCTGAATTGGAGCGCACCACCGTTGATATTCTGGCGGAAGCTGGTGCGCGCCGTCTTGATTTGCGCGCCAATGGTCAGGTGATCCGCTTTGATGGCTTTCTGGCGCTCTATCAAGAAGGGCGCGATGACGAAGAAGATGAGGATGGCAATCGTCTGCCGCCCATGCAATCGGGTCAGTCTGTCAAGAAAGACAAGATTGAAGCCACACAGCATTTCACCGAACCGCCGCCGCGCTATACCGAAGCCACTTTGGTCAAGCGCATGGAAGAGCTGGGCATTGGTCGCCCCTCCACCTATGCCTCGACATTGGCGGTTTTGCGCGATCGCGATTATGTGAAGATTGATAAAAAGCGCCTCGTGCCCGAAGATAAAGGACGCTTGTTGGCGGCCTTTCTCGAGAGCTTCTTCTCCCGCTATGTTGAATATAATTTCACCGCTGATCTTGAAGAAAAGCTCGATAAAGTCTCCAATCACGAAGGCGATTGGAAAGAATTGCTTCGCGAATTCTGGCGCGATTTTTCCGCTGCTCTCGATGGCACGAAGGAATTGCGCACCACAGAGGTGCTGGATAATCTCAACGAGATTTTGGGCGCCCATATTTTCCCCGCTAAGGAAGATGGCTCCAATCCGCGTGGCTGTCCCTCCTGTGGTGCTGGCCAACTTTCTTTGAAGCTGGGCAAATTTGGCGCCTTCATTGGCTGTTCCAATTATCCAGAATGTAAATATACACGCGTTCTCTCTCCCGCAGCGGCAGAACAAGCTGCAGCCAATGGTGATCAACCGGGTGTGCGCACTTTGGGTATTGATTCTGACAGCGGCGAGAATGTGACTTTGCGCGATGGGCGCTTTGGTCCCTATGTCCAATTGGGCGAGGGAGAAAAACCCAAACGATCCTCTCTGCCGCGCGGTCTCAGTCCCAGCGATGTCACGTTGGAAAAAGCCCTCGCATTGTTATCTCTGCCGCGAGAGGTTGCGCGTCATCCCACCAGTGGTGAGCCCATTGTGGCGGCCATTGGTCGCTTTGGTCCCTATGTGCAGCATGGACGCACCTATGCCACTATTGGCAGAGATGATGATGTGCTGGAGATTGGCGCCAATCGCGCCATTGATCTGATCGTCGCCAAAGAAAGCGGCGCCAGTAGCCGCTTTGGCAATGCGGCGACACCGGGCCGCGTGCTCGGCGATCATCCGGAGGGTGGCGAAGTTTCGGTGAAAATGGGACGCTTTGGCCCCTATGTGAACCATGGCAAAACCAATGCAACTCTGCCCAAAGGCACAGATACTGAAGCTTTGACCCTGCCAGCTGCGTTGGAAATATTAGCGACCAAAGGCAGCGCATCGGGCGGCGGCGGCGGCCGTGTCTTGGGCGATCATCCCTCGGGCGGGGCAATTACCGTGCGCGATGGGCGCTATGGGCCATATGTGAATGTGGGCAAGGTCAATGCCACAATTCCCAAATCGCTCTCTGCCGAGAGCATTAGTTTGCAGGAAGCCATTGAATTGATCGACGCCAAAGGCGGCGTGCCGACTAAATCGGCGCGAGGCAAGGCCAAAGCGCCTGCGGCTAAAAAGGCTCCGGCTGCCAAAAAGGCGACTTCCGCGAAGAAGGCGAGTTCCGCTAAGAAGGCACCTGCTGCTAAAAAAGCGCCTGCGACACAGGCCAAACCTGCCGCAAAATCAACAAAGGCCAAGGCTGCGACCAAAGGCAAAGCCAGTAAAGCCTAATAAAGACAGAAGAGGCCTAGGATAAATGGCCTCTTCTCCCCTATATAGGAGAAGCGCTGAGGACGAAGCATTCAGCGATCCCCCATTGGTCACAGTGTCTAGATCTGAAAAACCTGCCCCCCGCGCATCAGCCCCGTCTTTTCCCTCACGCGAAGAGATCATGGCCTTTATTGCCCGCGAACGCGCTGAACAGGCCCATGCGGGCGAGAGTGCCGCCAAAATTGGCAAGCGCGAAATCGCTCGTCATTTTGGCATTAAGGGCAGCGCCAAAATCGATCTCAAACAAATTTTGAAAGATCTAGAAGCCGAGGGTCAGATCACCCGCCAGCATAAGAGCTTGCATAAAACAGGCACTCTGCCTGCCGTTGTTGTGTTGGATATTCTCTCGCGTGATCGCGATGGTGAATTGGTCGCCACACCCGTTGAATGGGATGCAGAGAGCCAAGGCAAAGCACCGCGCATTGTCATTCACACCCCGCGCAAACCGCGCCCCGGTCAGGTGATTGCAGGACTAGGCAATCGCGTTTTGGCGCGCTGTACGCCTGATAACACTAGCGAAGACGATCAGCTGCTTTATGTGGCGCGGGTGATCAAAATTCTCTCGCGCAGCCGTCTGCAGACCATAGGTATTTATCGGGTGCAGCCAAAGGGCGGCGGGCGATTAATCCCGGTTGATAAGAAAAATATGAATCGCGAACTCGTGATTGCTGAGGGCGATCAGGGCACGGCAACTGATGGTGATTTGGTCAGCGTAGAGATCATCCGCGAGGGACGCCATGGCCTGCCCTCAGCGCGTGTGCGCGAGCGTTTGGGCTCAATGGCGCATGAGCGCGCGATCAGCCAGATTGCTCTGCAGGTGCATGGGATCCCGCATGTCTTCTCACAAGAGACCATGCATGAGGCCAACCAAGCCATTCCAGCGCGCATGGATGGCCGCGAGGATTGGCGCCATTTGCCCCTTATCACGATTGATCCGGCCGATGCCAAAGATCATGATGATGCTGTGCTGGCGCAAAGAGATTCGGATCCCAATAATCCAGGTGGATTTGTTCTCACTGTCGCCATTGCCGATGTGGCAGCCTATGTGAAGCCCGGCTCGCATTTGGATCGCGAGGCTGTCGAGCGCGGCAATTCGGTCTATTTCCCTGATCGCGTTGTGCCCATGTTGCCCGAGCGCATTTCAAATGATCTTTGCTCACTGCGGCCACTCGAAGATCGCCCCGCTCTGGCTGTGCGCATGATCATTTCGGCGGAGGGGCGCAAGATCAAGCATTCCTTTCATCGTGTGATGATGCGCTCGGCGGCCAAGCTGTCTTATCCGCAAGCGCAAACAGCACTGGACGGCACGCCAGATGCGATCACTGAGCCCTTGATGAGCGATGTGTTGCAGCCCTTATGGGAGACCTATCAGGCTTTGAAGATGGCGCGGGACAAGCGCGCCCCGCTTGATCTGGATTTGCCTGAACGCAAGCTCATTTTGAACGAAGATGGATCGCTCAATCGCGTTTTCATCCCGCCGAGGCTCGAATCCATGCGGCTGATTGAGGAGTGCATGATCCTGGCCAATGTGGCCGCCGCTGAAACATTGGAAGATCACCGCCAGCCGCTGATCTATCGCGTGCATGATGAGCCCTCGCAAGAAAAGTTCAATGCTTTGTTTGAATTTCTCGCCTCAATGGACATGACCTTCAGCAAAGGACAGGTCCTGAAGCCGCAGCAGTTCAATGGCCTGCTCGCGCAAGTGAAGGGCAGCGAGAATGAGCATTTGATCAATGAAATCGTGTTGCGCGCGCAGGCGCAAGCCGAATATGCGGCGGAGAATTACGGACATTTTGGTCTTAATCTGCGCCGCTATGCACATTTTACCTCGCCCATCCGCCGCTATGCCGATCTGATCGTACATCGGGCCCTCATCAAAGCCCTTAAATTTGGGCGCGATGGCTTGCCCGATGTGTCCACTGAAGAGTTAAACGAAATTGCCGCTCGCATTTCCGCTGCTGAGCGGCGCGCTATGGCAGCAGAGCGCGAGACCAATGATCGGCTCATCGCGTCTTGGCTGGCAAATAAAATTGGGGCCAGCTTCACCGGGCGCATAGCCGGTGTCACGCGCGCGGGTCTGTTTGTAAAACTTGAAGAGAGCGGCGCGGATGGGTTTATCCCCGCCGCTACTTTGGGGCAGGATTATTTCCGCCATGATGAGCGCTTGCGTGCCTTGATCGGCAATCGCAGCGGCGTGAGCTATCAGCTGGGCGATGTCGTTGACGTGCGCCTGATTGAAGCAGCTCCCTTTGCGGGCGCTCTGCGCTTTGAAATGCTTAGCGATGGGCTTGGAGCCAAACGTGCGGGCAACAAAAAAACCTTTGCCAAAGGCAAAGCGGGCAGGCCAGAGTCTGCAAGCTTGCGTGCAAACGCATCCTCGCCGCAAAAACATAAATCGCGACGATCCAGCTCCCATCGCTCCAAAAGCCGATCCAAGGGTCCTCAATCAACCCAACCTCAGAGGTGAAGCCATGACCAGATCGTAAGCACACGTCTGAACTCCAGTCACCGGCGATGATCTCGTATGCCGTCTTCTGCTTGAAAAGGGG
>CAIVAX010000191.1 GCA_903903935.1 uncultured Hyphomicrobiales bacterium
CACATCCTTGGCGCGCGACATATCCATATAGACGAGCGCATCCATAACTTCGGTGAGCATGTTTTCAGCAATGCCGCCCATACGCAGAATGCTTTGGCTGAGCTCAGCCAATTCTTTGTCATAGGACGCTACGGTGTGGTCAGTCATAATATCTATCCTAAAGAGAGATCAACCAAAGCGGCCAGTGATATATTCTTGTGTCTGGACCTTTTCAGGCGCAGTGAAGAGTTTTGAGGTCTGATCAAACTCGATGAGCTCACCCAGATACATAAAGGCAGTAAATTCGGACACGCGCACGGCCTGCTGCATATTGTGAGTCACAATTGCAATTGTGAACTTCTCTTTCAATCCATCGATCAACTCTTCAACTTTGGCCGTTGAGATAGGATCGAGCGCAGAGCAGGGCTCGTCTAAGAGAATGACTTCGGGCTTCACGGCAATCGTGCGGGCAATGCACAGACGTTGTTGTTGCCCACCTGACAGGGAAAGGCCACTCGCATTGAGCTTTTCTTTCACTTCCGTCCATAAAGCTGCACCGCGCAGGGCTTGCTCAACCCGGCCATCCAGCTCGCTTTTGGAGAGATTTTCATAAAGCTTAATACCAAAGGCGATATTATCATAAATCGTCATCGGAAAGGGCGTTGGCTTTTGGAACACCATGCCAATGCGTGCGCGCAAGAGATTGATGTCGATCTTTGGGTCTAAAAGACTCATGCCATCGAGCAGAATTTCACCTGTGGCACGCTGGCCCGGATAAAGGTCATACATGCGGTTGAAAATCCGCAGCAAGGTCGACTTACCGCAGCCAGAGGGCCCGATAAAAGCTGTGACTGTATTTTTAGCGAGCCCCAGATTGATGTTCTTGAGGGCCTTTGTCTTGCCATAATAAAATTCAAGATTCCGAACATCGATCTTGATCGGCCGGGCTGATGTCGTCTGGCTCACGGCGGGGGATGATTGGATTTGTTCCTGCGCTTGCATCACGAGGCTTTCCTTTCACTTCCAAGCACGCGCGCCACAATATTAAGCGTGAGAACGGCTAAGGTAATGATCAGAGCGCCTGTCCAAGCAAGCTGCTGCCAATATTGATAAGGGCTTTGAACAAAATTATTGATGGTGACAGGCAGGGTCGCCATCGTCTTCATCAAATTCACATTCCAGAACTGATTGGACAAAGCGGTGAAGAGCAGGGGTGCAGTCTCACCCGCTACGCGTCCGGTTGCCAGCAGAATGCCTGTGATAATGCCGGTTCGCGCTGCCTTATAGGCAATCTTACGAATGACGATCGAGCGCGGAAGTCCCATTGCAGAGGCCGCTTCGCGCAATTGATTGGGCACCAGATTCAACATGTCCTCAGTCGTGCGCACCACAACCGGAATCACGATCACCGCCAAGGCCAGTGAACCGGCAAAGCCCGAAAAGCCACCCATGGGCACAACAATCAGACCATAGATGAAGAGGCCGATCACGATGGAGGGAGCTGCAAGCAGAATGTCGTTGATGAAGCGGATATAGAAGCTCAACTTCTCATGCCGACCATATTCGGCTAAATAAGTCCCCGCTAGAAGGCCGATGGGCGTACCAATCGCCACGCCAATAGTGGTCATCATCACCGAGCCGACAATGGCATTGGC
>CAIVAX010000192.1 GCA_903903935.1 uncultured Hyphomicrobiales bacterium
ATCAAGCAGCGTGTTTGCATATATTTGGGCAAGCTTGGTGTGCATGATAGCCGCCTGGGGCTATTATGGTGTGCAGCGCAATCGCTCCATTGTTCCTCGCAAACGCGCCTCCTCCCGCGCCATGCGCCGACTGACTCTCAATGTCTCTGTGCTGGCCTTTTTATGGGCTCTGGCGCCCGGCGTTTTGATGACTGAACATAGCGAGGGCGTCAGGATCACCGTCTCCTGTCTGCTCGCCGGCCTTATGTCAGGCGGCTTTGCTTTGGCAACCGTGCCAGCTGCTATGTTGGCATTTGAAATCATCCTCTTCACCGGCTCGATGATTGGTTTGGCCCGCCATGGTGAGATGATTGATCTGATCATTGCCTCTCTCTTGCTGATTTATACACTCGTTGTCATCCGCACGGCTTTGATGCGTGCTGTGATGGTGGTTGAAAATGTCGTCAGCCGCATTGAAGGCGAGCGCCAGCGCGAAACCATTCAATTGCTTTTGGGTGAGTTTGAAGAAAATGCCAGCGATTGGCTCTGGCAGCTGGATGAAGATTTGCGCCTCACCCATGCCTCACTGCGCTTTATCAATTTGATGGGTCAGCCTTTGGAGCGCTTGCAGGGTCAAATCTGGCGCGATGTGCTCACCCCCGGCGTGCGTTATCTTGATTATGCCGAGCGCAGTTCTTTTGCCGAATTGGCGAGAGTCTTGCTCGAGCAAAAGCCTTTTCGTGATCTCATCATTGCGGTGCAAATGAACAAAGAGACAAGCTGGTGGTCGCTCACGGGCAAACCCATGCGCGATAGCGCTGGTGCCTTCATGGGCTTTCGTGGCTTTGGCAAGGATGTGACGGCAACCAAACGCGCCGAAAATAATGTCGAGCGCATGGGCAAGTTTGATCTTCTCACCGGCCTGCCCAATCGCCGTTATTTTATAGAAGCGCTCACAAATTCTCTCAAGCTTTACGCCGAACAGCAGCGCAATTTTGCTTTGTTGAGTATTGATGTGCATCGCTTCCGCCAGATTAATCTTCAATTTGGCCGCCGACAGGGCGATGAAATTCTCCGGCAGATCGCCCAAAAACTCGCTTCCTGTTTGCGTGACGGCGATATTCTCGCGCGTTTGGGCGGTGAACATTTTGCTGTCATTCGTTCAGGCATTCTCGAGCATGAAGATGTCGATGTTCTGGCGGCTGTCATGGAACAGACGGTCAATACGCCGCTTGAGGGACTGCCAGAAACAATCAGATGCGAAATCGTTCTTGGCGTGGTCATGGCAGGTGCTGCTCCAGCGGATGCTGAATCCATGTTGGAATATGCCGATCTGGCACTTGAGGAAGCCAAGCTCGCCGGTCCTGGCTCGTTCCGATATTTCAGCTCGCAAATGAGTCAGGTTCGTCGCGATCGTCGCCTGATGGAGATTGATCTGCGCGATGCCATCACCAAAGGCGAGTTCGAGCTCGACTGGCAGTGCGCTTATCGCTTGAGTGATGGGGCTATTGTTTCAAAAGATGCGGAACTGTTTTGGTCGCATCCGCGCCAGGGGCATCTGGCAGCCAGTGCCTTTATGTCTTTTGCACATGATTTTGGTCTGTCAGCTATTATCGCTGCTTGGTCCGTCCGAGAAGCCTGTTCGAAGATGGCTCAAGGCGAGAGCAAAAGCAGATTATCCATGCGTCTATCGGCATTTGAAATGGCTGATCCTGCAACAGTCTTGCTGATTGTGCGCGCGCTTGATGCGGCTCGTCTCTCCCCTGCAAGCTTTGAGGTGCGTATCCCCGATCATGTTTTCGTGGCCATGCAAGAGTCAGTGAGCGCTTTGTTAAAAGCCATTGCGGGGCTTGGTGTTCGTTTATGTGTTGAGATCACTGGTCCCGAATTACCCTCCCTCGAGCAATTGCGCATGGCCTCGGTTGATGCCTTGCGGTTGAAGGATGAGGTCTGGACGCTCTCTACTGAAAAACTTGCATTGGCGCGCCTTGCCTCCGCCAGCGATCTGGCCCGCAGCTTGGGCGCTGAATTGGTCGTGGAAGGACTGCAAAATGCCGAGCATTTGCATCTTGCGCGCAGTGTCGCAGCCCATGCTGGATTGGGCGAAGGCTTGGCTGAGCTCATTGCTGCTCATCCCGCACCCACATTAACCCGTCTGACGCCGCGCGCTCAGGCCAGTTAATTTTGATATGATCATTCTCCTGACATGAGTGAGTCTTCAACTCCAATCTCCGCTGATCAGTTTTGTCTGGTCATGACCAGTGTGGGAAATGAGCAAGAGGCCAAGCAGATTGCCCAGTCCTTGCTCAAGGACAGGCTCGCCGCCTGTATTCAAATTTTCCCCATGCAGAGCCATTATATCTGGAAAGAGGAGCTGCAGGAGGATCAGGAATATCTACTGCTGATCAAAGCGCGCCAATCTGATTGGCAGAAAATTGAAACTGCGATCCGACAGATTCATTCTTATGAGATTGCCGAAATCCTCAAACTTGATCTTGCCGCCGGACATGCGCCCTATCTGGCCTGGATGCAGCAGGCCACACAGCGCAAACCGCTTTGACAGTTTTGGCGGCGTTAGTTGGCAGGCCAGCTGAAATCATCGGCGCGGCCAGGATGCGGCAGGCTCTGCCATTGGGATTGAGAAGAGTGAATCACCGCGTCTACATCTGTGCTTGGGCGTCTGTTGACCAGAACAGCGCCGGGTGAAATAGCCGGTGCCGTGAGCAAGATCACCGGTCCAGCTTCGGGCTTTTGCGGCTGAAGCGGGGCTTGCGCAACATCAGACGCTTCCTCTTTCATCGCAGGGGCGTCGCCCTCTGGTCTCACGATGGGATCTGTTGTGGCGATCTGAGGCGGTTCAGCCAGTGGGCTGGCGCTATCATACAAGCGTAGCAAATCTTTTTCGACAAAATGGGCAAGCTTGCGCGCCCCCGCTTTGGTGAAATGAATGCCATCATTATTGCGCAAACGTACAATTTGCCCGTTTATATCTGGCCCGTAAAAGGCAAAGAGATTGCGATCATCAACAAAGGCCTCCCACACATCGACGTAAATGGCACCATATTTTTCAGTTTGCTGTTTGAAGATTTGATTGAGAGTGAGAAGATGGGCCGAGAGTTGATCATTCTTCATCACTGGCATGCCAACCCAGATCAGCGGTATTTTGCGATCTTGAAACAAGCGCGCAATCGCAGCTACGCGTTCGCTATACATCTGAGACCATTGCGGCGTGCGCGGATCAAGTGAGGCATTGCCCTCGCGCAGATTTTGTTTGTCATTGCTGCCAATCATCATCACGCCCAGATCAATCTTATCCGCACCAGAGAGCAGATCGCGCATTGTCTTTTCCCAATCATAAACGCCTGTTTGCACAAGTCCGCTAGACTCGCGCGTCTTGCGCAGAACGCTTAGTCCCGGCTTGTCGTTCAAAGCCTCTTGCAGGCCTATGGCGAGCCATTGTGCCACATTATCGCCCATCACGAGAACAGAATATTGTCGCGCCGGCATTGCCGTCGAGATTTGATCTTGGCTCTGTTGCGCAAGCGGTTCGTCAGGCGAGTTGGGCAGCCCTGCTGGATCGTTCAGGGGGGCTTCAAACGCTTGACCTGGGCGCGGCGCGGCGCGGCGGATGAGATGTGTGGGCTTTTGCTTGAGCGCAGTGCGCGCCTGTTGACGGGCGCGCTCTTGATTCCAAAAGGCGGCAGGGCTGTCATCATATTGCGCCCTCACGCTCGTTGCCCCTGTCAGAGCGAGCAAAGCGGCAAGCAAGATGACTTTGAGATGAAAAAGGGGCGCACGCATGATCATTGTCTCATGGGATAGACAATAGAGTGAACAGGAAAAGATAGCCCTTAAGATCAGGGGTTTTTGCGGAGTCTGTCAAGCAGGGATGAATTGGCATAGCCATCGGCCTTCAGGCCGCTTTGGCGCTGATAAGCACGGATCGCCGCTTGTGCCCGATCGCCAATGCGCCCATCGGCCTCACCCACATCAAGGCCTTTGCGGGCCAGAATGTGCTGCAATTCGATTGTCTCCGCGCGAGTAAGTTGCTTGTCCGTTTTAGGCCATTGGCCCTTGAGCGGCGGTGAGCCAGCCAGACGATCGGACAACAAACCAACGCCCAGAGCGTAATAATTGGAATTGTTATAGGCCTTGATCACTTTGAAATTGGCCGTCAGCAAAAAGGCGGGTCCCTTGAGGCCAAAGGGCAGATAGAGATAAGCCTCACCGCTGTTGGGCAAAGCCTCGCCATCGCCCCGCTGTAGGCCAATTGAAGCCCAATGGGAAAAACTCTCCCCCTTTTGCAAATCATAAGCCGACACATCAAAGTCTTTGGGTAAGAGCACTTCCATGCCCCAGGGCAAATCTTTGATCCAGCCTTTTTGCGCTAGATAATTCGCAGTGGAGGAGAGAGAATCTGTGACATTGGTCCAAATGTCCTTATGGCCATCCTCGTCAAAATCCACCGCATAGGTCATAAAGCTGGAGGGCATGAATTGCGTTTGCCCCATAGCGCCAGCCCATGAGCCTTTCATCGCGGGGGCTTCGATATGACCTTGTTGCAAGATCTTTAGCGCAATCAGCAATTCATCGCGAAAGAAGTCGCCACGATAGCGCGCATGCGCCAAAGTTGCTAAGGCGCGAATAACCGATTCACCGCCTGTGAATGCGCCAAAATTCGATTCCATGCCCCATACGGCGAGCACAATGTAGAGATCGACACCATAGTTTTGCTGAATTTTTTGCAAGGCCTCAGCATGATCTTTGCCGCGTTGCAGGCCGCGTTCAATGCGCGATGAGGTGATCGCGCTATCCAAATATTCCCACAAGGGCTTGATGAATTCCGCTTGCTGTTTGGTATGGGCCAGAATGCTGGGGCTGGGTTTGAGGCCAGCAAAAGCGGCATCAAAAACCGGGCGCGAAATCCCAGCGCTCTGGGCATCCACCCATAATTGAGCAAGAAAAGTCTCAAAGCTGGCTTGGGGTTCAGCTTGTGCATAGGCGGCATGCAAGAGCTGAGGGTGAACAAGCAAGAGAAGGATCACAAGCACGCGGACCATGAGGCCTGAGCCTGTCATCGGTCTGGGATCAGAGGAAGCTGGGAGGAAGGTCAATCGTCCGCGCCACATAAAATCCCCTGTGTTTGGTAAGGCTCTATACGAATCGTCGAGAAACCTTTTCAAGCGCCAGTTAACATGTTCTTGCTTGTCCGAACCAATTGCCTCGGCCAGTTCAACGCGCCATTTTACACAATCGCTCAAGATCGCTGAAATAGTCAGGATAAGTCTTGGCTGTGCAGCCGGGGTCGGCAATGAGGATACCCTCTTGCCGCAGGCCCAAAAGCGCAAAGCTCATCGCCATGCGGTGATCATCATAAGTCGCCACCGTACCGGGGCTGATCGGGCCAGGATGAATGGTCATGCCATCCTCATGTTCCTCAACACTCAGGCCCAAGCGCCGCAATTCTGTCACCACTGCTGCAACACGGTCAGTTTCTTTCAGGCGCATATGCGCAACATTGCGAATGCGTGTGGGGCCTTTGGCAAAGGGCGCGACACAAGCCAAAGTCTGCGCCGTATCGCTGATCGCATTCATGTCAATATCAATGCCTGTTAGCGGCCCGCCGATCAGGCGAATGGCGCGCGCGCTATATTCGGCACGGCAGCCCATGCGCACCAACGCATCAACAAAATGCACATCGCCTTGCAGTGCCTCTCGCGTTAAGCCCTCGACCGTAATGTCCCCACCCGTGACAGCAGCCAGTGCAAAGAAATAGCTGGCGGCGGATGCATCAGGCTCAATGTCATAATCCGAGCCCTGATAGGGGCGCGCCTGAATGGCAAAGACATTGGGCTTGGGCTCGCTCACCTGCGCGCCAAATTGGCGCATATTGGCAATGGTCATATCAATATAGGGCCGCGAGACCAGATGATCTGTGACACTCAGTTCGACATCCGTTTGCGCACAGGGCGCGGTCATTAACAGAGCACTCAAATATTGGCTCGACAAATGCCCCGCCACACTCCACGCCCCGCCCTTTAAGCCATTGGCCTTGATCAGCACGGGCGGACAATCCGTGCCCAGCTCGCAGTCAATGTTCACGCCCGCCTGTTGCAGGGCTTTCACCAAAGGCGCAATGGGGCGCTCGCGCATGCGAGCATTGCCATCAAGGCGAAACTGCCCCTCACCCAGACAGCATAGAGCGGTGAGAAAGCGAATGCTGGTGCCGCTATTCTCAAGCCACAGCTCGGCACCTTTGGCGCTGATCTGGCCACCGCAGCCGGTCAGATCAATCGTCTTGGCGATGAGGTCTTGCTCAACAGGCAGACCGAGCCGGCGTAGGCTCTCGATCATCACTTGCGTATCCTTGCTGTCGAGCACGCCGGTCAAACGCGTGCGGCCTTGCGCCAGAGCGGCGAGGATCAAAGCGCGATTGGTCAGGCTTTTGGAGCCCGGCGGGCGGATTGTGCCAATCACGGGGCCGGCAACGGGCTGAATGGCAAGGGCATCAAGAGCTGTGTCAGACGACATGGGTTCCAACAATCTGAGTTCAGACGATCATAGACAAACGGCGGAAGCTTCTGTCTCCCTCATAGACCATTTTGTGGCTCTTGGGACCCCTGACCTGCCGCAGAGCTTCGCCTTTGGGTTAAATTTCCCTTCGGGCCAATCCAAGCTATAGAGGATGCTTCTAGCCGCAGAGGTCACCATGTCCACTTTTCGCGCCATTCGCATTGATAAGACCGATACAGGAACAAAGTGCGCTTACGCCGATTTTGATCGCGCTGAGCTGATGGAGGGCGATGTCACTGTGCGCATCAGCCATTCATCGCTCAATTACAAAGATGGATTGGCGATCACCGGCAAGGCTCCCATTGCGCGGCGCTTTCCAATGATTCCCGGCATTGATTTTGTCGGCACGGTCGAGGCGTCAGACCATGCGGAGTTCAAGCCCGGTGATCAGGTTCTGCTCAATGGCTGGGGCGTGGGCGAGACGCATTTAGGCGGTTTTGCGCAAATTGCCCGTGTGAAGGGGGAATGGTTGATTCCTTTGCCCAAGGCCTTCACACCCGTGCAGGCCATGGCTATTGGCACAGCTGGTTATACTGCAATGCTCTGTCTGATGGCGCTTGATCGCCATGGCGTCAAACCAAGCGATGGTCCAGCCCTCGTGACTGGCTCGGCCGGTGGTGTGGGGTCGATTGCCTTGGCCCTTTTGAAACAAGCCGGCTGGCATGTCATCGCCTCAACCGGACGCCCTGAAGAAGAGCCCTATCTCAAAAGCCTTGGCGCAGATGAAATCATCCTGCGTCAGGAGCTGTCGGGCCCCGCCCGTCCTTTGGGCAAAGAGCGTTGGGCGGCAGCGATTGATAGCGTGGGCTCGCATACTCTGGCCAATGTGATCGCTCAGACCAAGGCCGAAGGCGCCGTCTCGGCTTGCGGCTTGGCGCAGGGCATGGATCTACCCTCCAATGTTGCGCCCTTCATTTTGCGCGGCGTGTCTCTCTTGGGCATTAACAGCGCCACCTGCCCCAAAGCGCGGCGCCTAGAGGCCTGGGCGCGTCTGGCGAGCGAATTGGATCGTGAGAAATTGGCTGAGATGACGCTGCATGTGCCCTTCGATCAGGTGATGGACAAGGGCCATCAGATTGTTGAGGGCAAAATACGCGGCCGGATTGTTGTCGATATTCCCAATTGAACTGATCAATCGGCGCCAATCTCGCGGCCCATATGCAGCGCAAGACCTTTGCGCGCCAGTTCATCGGCGCGCTCATTCATCTCATGCCCGGCGTGACCTTTTACCCAATGCCAGCTGATCTCATGGCGCTGGCTGGCTTCATCCAGCCTCTGCCAGAGGTCGGCGTTTTTCACCGGCTTTTTGGCGGCCGTTTTCCAGCCATTGCGCTTCCAATTATGCAGCCAAGTCGTAATGCCCTCGCGCAAATATTGCGAATCTGTGTGCAGGGCAACGTGGCAGGGGCGTTTGAGCGTATCCAGCGCCATTAAGGCAGCCATCAATTCCATGCGATTATTGGTGGTCAGCGTTTCGCCGCCGCATAATTCGCGTTCTTTATCTTGATAGGTGAGAATAGCGCCCCATCCCCCCGGCCCGGGATTTCCTGAACAGGCACCATCGGTATAAATCACCACCACATCATTCATCGCAGCAAACCATAATCACGCGCTGTGCTGACATGCTGATGGAAGCGCAATTTCTTCACATATTCCATGGGGTCTTTCGGGCGCACCAAAGCACCGGCTGGCACATTGAGCCAATCCACAAGACGGGTGAGCAAAAAGCGTAACGCCGCCCCGCGGGCTAAAATGGGCAAAGCATGTTTCTCCGCCTCATCAAGATGGCGCACGCGCTCATAGCCATTGATCAAGGCCATGCCCTTGGTGATGTTGAACGCCGCATCATGTTCAAAGCACCAGCAATTCAGGCAGATCGCTAGATCATAAGCGAGCTTGTCTTCGCAGGCGAAATAGAAATCTATCAGCCCGGATAATTTGCCGCCCAGAAAGAACACATTATCGGGAAACAAATCAGCATGGATGATGCCGGACTTCAAATTCTGCGGCCAATGGGCATGCAGAAAATCAAGCTCATCGGCAATCATATTGGCAAGGCCGGGCATGACCTCATCGGCCCGTGCTCCGGCGCTGTGCGCTAAGGGGCGCCATCCCTCCAAGGAAAGGGCATTGGCGCGTGTCAGACCAAAACCAGTGCCGGCCCGATGCAACAGCGACAGCGCTTCGCCCACCATAGCGCAATGGCTGGGATTGGGTCGTTTGATCGACATGCCATCAAGAAAATTGACAAT
>CAIVAX010000193.1 GCA_903903935.1 uncultured Hyphomicrobiales bacterium
CCCCGTCAGATCCCCCAGAAAGCTCGAGAACGACACCAGATTGATATTCACCGCGAGAAGGATCAACTCAACCGACATCAAGATCACAATGATGTTCTTGCGATTGAGGATAATGCCCAGAATGCCCAGAGTGAACATAATGGCAGCAACAATGAGGTAATGGGTGAGGCCGATTGTCATGGTCTATCCTCAAACACCGGTCCGGAAGGGAATCTTTTTCAACTCGACCGCTGTTTTGCGATCCCGCTCATTCTGCGCGCTAATATCTTGGCGCTTCACATCGCCCTTATGCCGCAAGGTCAGCACAATCGCGCCAATCATCGCAGTGAGGAGCACCAGTCCCGCCGCCTGGAAGAAGTAAACGAATTTGGTATAGAGCACGCGGCCCAGAGCCAGAGTATTGCTGACATCAGCCACAACAGGCGCACTGGCATTGCCCAAAGAGGCTTGCGAGGCTGTCCAGCCCGACATCACGAGGATGAGCTCAAGGGCCATGATGATGCCAATCAGCGCGCCCAGCGGCAGATATTGCAAAAAGCCTTGTTTGAGGACGGCAAAATCAACATCCAACATCATCACGACAAACAAGAACAACACAGCGACCGCGCCGACATAGACAACCACCAGGATCATCGCGAGGAATTCAGCACCCAAGAGCAGGAACAGGCCCGCCGCATTCACAAAGGCCAGAATGAGGAAGAGAACGGAATGCACGGGATTGCGCGCGGCAATCACCATGAAAGCCGAAGCAATCATCAGGCTCGAAAAGAGATAGAAAAAGGCCCCTGCCAGGTTCATCACATCATCCTCATCCCACTACCTGCATGCAGGCAGCACATATCTTCAGCGATAGGGAGCATCTTTCGCAATATTGCGCGCGATCTCTCGCTCCCAACGTGCGCCATTCTCCAGCAAGCGCTGTTTGTCATAGAACAGCTCTTCACGGGTCTCGACGGCAAATTCTGCATTCGGTCCCTCGACAATGGCATCGACCGGGCATGCCTCTTGGCAAAAGCCGCAATAAATGCATTTGACCATGTCAATGTCATAGCGAGTGGTGCGGCGCGTACCATCATTGCCGCGCGGACCCGCTTCAATGGTAATGGCCTGTGCGGGGCAAATGGCCTCGCATAATTTGCAAGCAATGCAGCGCTCTTCGCCATTGGGATAGCGGCGCAGCGCATGCTCGCCACGATAGCGCGGCGAGACGGGATTGCGCTCATGGGGATAGTTCAGCGTCGCCTTGGGCTTGAAGATATAGCGGAAGGTCAGCGCAAAGGCGGTGATAAATTCGCGCAGAAAGAGCGATTTTGCAGCGGCATCTAGTTTCATCAGGACACCTCAGAGCCAAACAGACGGCCGATCAGATAGCCAACCAGAGGCAGAAAGCCAAAGGCGGCAATTTGCATCATCAAGCGCACCGGACGCAGCCGACGCGCAAAGTCCGGATCGAGCGTCAGCGCGCCTGCGCCCGCTTCTGCCAGTTCAGCTGAAATCTGACGACCAATGAGACGCATGACCAGCACATAATTGGCCAGTCCACATCCCAATCCGATGATGGCCCCCATTGGCCCGGCTTCGATCATCTTCATCATCCTAGTTTGGCAAGGGCGCTGAATTGCAGAACGGCAGCCACCACAATCACCATAAAGAGCGAGATGGGCAGAAACACTTTCCAGCCCAGACGCATCAATTGATCATAGCGATAGCGCGGCACAAAGGCCTTCACCATGGAGAACATGAAGACCACGCTCCAGGCTTTGAGGAGGAGCCACACCACACCAGGCACCCAAGTGAAAGGCGCGAAGGGAAAGGGCGGCAACCAGCCTCCTAAAAACAAAATCGCTGTCATCGAGGACATTGTGAGAATAGCGATCAATTCGGAGAGGAATTGCAACAGAAAGAGCGAGGAGGAATATTCCACCGTATAACC
>CAIVAX010000194.1 GCA_903903935.1 uncultured Hyphomicrobiales bacterium
ATCTGATGGCGCAGGCTGTGATTGTGCAGGAAGAGGCCTTGAAGAAAGCCGCCGCGCGGATCGATGAGCTTGAGCACGCACAGTCGCAGTCGCACAGCGCCCCGCAGGCCGGTGGCTTTCTGGGATCGGTCTTTGGTGGTGGAGCGCGCCCGTCCGGCTCTGTTCCGGCAGCCGGTGGCCAGTCGCCTGGACCCTGGGGCTACCAGCGCGGTTCTGTGCCAAGTGTCGGGCCCCAGCAAGCCTATGCGCAGCAGGCACAGGCACCGCAGCAAGGCTCGTTTTTGCGGGGGGCACTAGGTACTGCGGCGGGCGTAGCGGGCGGCATGTTGCTTGCCAATTCGCTCTCCTCCCTCTTTTCCGGCAATCAGAATGCGCATGGTATCGCGGGTGGCGATGCGGCTGCCTCCTCATCAAAGGCCTCGCAGGATGTGACGGGTGGTGTGTTTGATCCGCCTGCAACACCAGCAGCTGTATATGAAAGCCCTCAGCCAGCGTCTTATGACGATGGCGGCTCTTGGGATTCCGGTGGTGATGGGTCTTTCGACACATAATCGCCTGCAACATAAAAGGGCCCCGTCGAGGGGCCCTTTTTAATCCTGCATTTCGGTTTGCCTGAATATTCTGTAATGAGCGATATATTCCGACAATTCTTCAAACCCTCTCTCGCTGAGGGCAATCTGTTTTGAGCGCTTGTCGTCAGTGGCGGTCTCTTCAACGATCAGGCCTGATGAGACGAGCGTGTGCAGATGCAGCCGAATGGCTTTTTCCGTGGCCGGGATTTGCTCGTAAATCTCGCTCAGTGCCATCGCGCCACCATTGGCGCCCAGCAGCAAAAAAACCTCAAGCGGAATCTGCGGCGAAATCTTGAAACAGCGCCGTTCAAGACGGCACAGTTTCAATCGGCGCGAAGCAAAACGGGCATAATCTGCTTGAAGCTGCATTTCTATGAAACTCAATGAAGCGCAAGCTTATCTTTTGCGAGACTGAGAATTACTGGAAAACATTTCTCCTTTCAGAGTAATGGAGCCAAACAAAACTTGTTACTTCGACTTTCGGCCTAATTGTGTCATCCCCAAAAGGGGATTTTTTACAATATGTTAGCTTTCAAAATGCATATGTTTTTGATGATTATTTTTATTGTGGTGTTTGATCTTTCTTCCGTAGCAGCAAGGCTTTCCGCAAGCCGCCCACATCGAGAGCCACGAGCATGAAAGCATAAATAGCGCCACCGATCAGCGCCTGTGCACCCAGGGCCACAAGGCCGGGATTTATTTCTCGTAATGGCCAAACGCAAATTGTCATGGCGGCTGTCGCAAGGGCAAGTCCAGCCATGTCTCTGCGCTTTGGCCAGGTTGGTTTGGCGAGGGGCGAGAGAATCAGCAGTACAAAAAACCCGCTCACGAGCGCGATGGACTGCGCCAAGGCGAGCATATCCACGTCCCATGTGGGTGGCAGAAGTGTCAGCATTGCCGCGTCAGTGAGGCAGGCTGCGCCCGCAGCTGCGATCACCGGCCATGTGCGCTGTGCAATCTGGAAGGCGGGCGTCAGCGCAAAGGTCATCAGCCCGTAGCAGCCCAAGCCTGGTAAGAGCAAAGTTAGGGCGCGGGCAAAGTCGCCGGTGAATTCCTGCGGGATGATCAAAGCCTCGAAGCTCGGCAGCACCAGCCAGGTGCCCACCATTGTTGGTAAAAGCAGGCCCGCCATCAACGTCATGTTAAAGGCGACCTGTGCCTGTCCGCCGTCCCGGCCGCTGCTTTCATGTTCGCGTACAGCCAGCTGAAACAGCAATTGGTCCATGGCGATGCCAATGGTGAGCACCAGTTTCAGGCCCAGATCTTGAGCAAGGGCAAGCTGGCCGGCTTCCGCAAAATCGCTGAATTGCGCGCCTAGCGCACGATTGGCCAGCGGGATCAGCGCGAACAGGATCAGTGAGGCTGACAGCGGCAAAGCATAGGCAAGAGCTTTGCGCAGGACCGCTGGGCTGGCAGCATGTCCGCGCGCATATTCGTCGCGTGCTTGCGACATGAGAAGCAGGGTCGCCATAGCGAGGCTGATTGCTGTGCCAGCCAAGGTCAGTCCCGCCGATTGCGTGATCCAGGCGACACCTGCTGTCAAAAGCAGCGAGAAAATATTTTTGGCGAAGATCAGAAGAGCATAGGCGCGGTCGGCGAAACGGGCGCGCAGCAAGGCCAGCTGATATTCAAACGCGCCATTGCACGCGGCGAAGGCCAGCGCCCAGA
>CAIVAX010000195.1 GCA_903903935.1 uncultured Hyphomicrobiales bacterium
CACCGCGCCCGGCTGCAGGCAGCCAATCTTATATTTGGGTTTGAAGGCCTCGAACATGGGTTTCCTCTTTGTTTAAGCTAGCCGCACTGGGGCGGATTATAGGATTGGTTGCCGCTCTGTAGCATGGCAAAGAGAGGAGTGAAACTAAGATCAGAACATTCAAGATCAGCAAGACAATCAGGCTGGCCTTGGGCGGCGCAATTCAACACTGGCCTCTGGCGCCATTGCGTTCTATTCTCAGGCCTCACTCAAACCTATCGGACCCATGGCCATTTCCTCTCGACCTGTGCAGCCCGGCGATCGCGTCTTTCTCGTGGATGGCTCTTCCTTCGTGTTCCGCGCCTATTTCCAATCCATTCGTCAGGATCCCAAATATAATTATCGCTCGGATCGTCTGCCGGTCGGGGCCGTGCGATTATTTGCCACCAAGCTCTTTCAATTCGTCAAAGATGGTGCGGCAGGCTTGAAGCCCACGCATTTGGCAATCATTTTCGACAAATCGGAAAATTCGTTCCGCAAGGCGCTCTATCCGGCCTATAAGGCCAATCGCAGCGATCCCCCAGAGGATCTTGTGCCGCAATTTCCGCTCATGCGCGCGGTCACCAAGGCCTTTGGCCTCGTGCCCATTGAGCAGGATGTGTATGAGGCGGATGATCTCATCGCCACTTATGCCAAACAGGCCAGTGCGCGCGGCGCGCAGGTTCTCATCATTTCTGCCGACAAAGATTTGATGCAGCTGATTGGACCCAATGTCTCCATGTTTGATCCCGCCTCGGGCGAGCGCGATGAACGGCGCATTGGACCTGACGAGGTGAAAGATTATTTTCTTGTGCCACCTGAGCGCGTGGTGGATGTGCAAGCCTTGGCTGGAGATTCCACCGATAATGTGCCCGGTGCGCCCGGCATTGGCATTAAGACCGCCGCGCAATTAATTGCCGAATATGGCGATCTCGATCAGCTCTTGGCGCGCGCCCATGAAATCAAACAACCCAAAAGACGCGAAGCCCTCACTCTGCCTGAAAATGTCGAGCGCGTGCTTGTCTCGCGCAAATTGGTGCGCTTGGTCGATGACGTGCCCTTGCTGACCCCGCTCGATGATCTCACCCTCCACCAGCCGGATGGGCGCGATCTGATTGCTTTTCTCAAAGCAATGGAATTTTCAACAATCACCAAACGCGCTGCCGATGTCTTTGGTGTGGACGCTAGCACAATTGAAGCCGATCCCAATCTCGTGGGAGACGGCGGCTGGCGCGGCCGCAATGGCGAGGCCATCGAGCTCAAACATGATGAGCGCTCTCAAGATGCGGCAGCAGAATCATCAGCCAAGAATATGGACTCTGCGAGCAAGGAGACCAAGAGCAAATCCGCGCCCTCTCAAGCGGATCATCAGGGCCTGTCTCCAGCGCAACTTGTAAAAGACAGATTGCTGGCCGCGCGTCAGCACAAAATCGATCATTCCCACTATGCGACGATTACCAGCCTGTCTGAGCTTGATCGCTGGATTGCAGCGGCCTTTGAGGCCGGCGTGATCTGTGTGGATACGGAAACATCTTCACTCGATCCCATGCAGGCTGATCTTGTCGGCATAGCCTTGGCGATTGGCGAGGGGCAGGCCTGTTACATTCCTCTGGGCCACCGCTCGGATGAAGGCGGCGGCGCGCTATTTGGAGCGGGGACTTTGATTGACAGTCAATTACCCAGCGCAGACGTGATTGCGCGCTTAAAGCCTGTGTTGGAAACGCAATCTGTTCTGAAGATCGCGCAGAATATGAAATTCGATTGGCTGGTGTTTCGTCAGGCGGGCATTGAAGTGAGGCCCTGCGATGATACGATGCTGATGTCCTATGTGCTCGATGCGGGCATGAATGGCCATGGCATGGATGAACTCTCGGAAAAATATCTCGGCCATAAGCCCATAGCTTTCGCCGATGTGGCAGGCTCAGGCAAAAGCTTTATCGGCTTTGCGCGCGTGGCGATTGACAAAGCAAGCCAATATTCAGCTGAAGATGCGGATGTGACGTTGCGTCTGTGGCATGTGCTCAAACCGCGTTTGATCCAAGAGCATATGATAAGTGTTTATGAGACGTTGGAGCGCCCACTCATAGATGTATTGGCGCGCATGGAGCGCCGGGGCATTTCGATTGATCGGCAAATTCTCTCGCGTCTATCTGGCGAATTTGCGCAATCCATGGCGCGTTTGGAAGCACAAGTGCATGAGCTCGCAGGCCAGAGTTTTAACCTCGCCTCGCCCAAGCAATTGGGCGATATTTTGTTTGGAAAAATGGGTCTGCCCGGCGACAAAAAAACCGCAACGGGAGCTTGGTCAACCTCCGCCAGCGTGCTGGAGGATTTGGCGGAAGGCGGCAATGAACTCTCCGCGCGCATTCTGGATTGGCGGCAGCTCGCCAAACTGAAATCGACCTATACCGATGCTCTGCCCGATTTCGTCAATCCCAATACCAAGCGCGTGCATACATCCTATTCACTCGCGGCGACAACAACCGGGCGTCTGTCATCCTCTGATCCCAATTTGCAAAACATTCCCGTGCGCAATGAAGCAGGCCGCAAGATCAGAACAGCCTTTGTCGCAACGCCCGGCCATAAGCTTTTATCAGCCGATTATTCGCAGATTGAATTGCGTCTGCTGGCACATATTGCCGACATTCCACAATTGCGCAAAGCCTTTGCCGATGGGCTCGATATTCATGCTTTGACAGCCTCTGAAATGTTTGGCGTGCCGGTCAAAGATATGCCGGGTGAGATTCGTCGCCGCGCCAAAGCGATTAACTTTGGCATTATCTATGGCATTTCTGCTTTTGGTCTGGCCAATCAGCTGGGCATATCGCGCGAAGAGGCGGGCGCTTATATCCGCAAATATTTTGAACGCTTTCCCGGCATCAAAGATTATATGGAGGCTACCAAGGTCTTTGCGCGGCAGAATGGCTATGTCGCCACTATTTTTGGTCGCCGCTGTTATTATCCGCGCATTACCGCATCCAATCCCTCGGAACGCGCCTTTAATGAGCGCGCTGCGATCAACGCTCCCATTCAAGGCTCGGCCGCCGATATTATTCGCCGCGCTATGATCCGCATGGAAGCTGCGTTGCAGGCGCACAAACTCTCAGCACAAATGTTGTTGCAGGTGCATGACGAACTGATTTTCGAAGTGCCGGATACAGAGATTGACAGCACATTGGAGGTTGTTCGCCGGGTGATGGTGGAAGCCCCGCAGCCAGCCATTGAACTGTCCGTTCCTTTGCAGGTCGATGCAAAAGCCGCCGCCAATTGGGATGAGGCGCATTAGCGATTAGGCTTTAACGATCAGGCATTAATTATCAGGCATTAACGATCAGGAATGTCGCAATGGGCTGGGCTAATTTTCGTGCAGGACTGCGTGCCAAAGGCACTGTGTTCAGTAGCTTGATTTGGCCTTTCATCCTGACATTCCTTGCAACACCCGCTTCTGCCGCGCCCCTGTTGGAGGGTGCGCATGTGTCGGCCTTCCTCGCTCTGCCCTTTGTAGGGCTTTTATTGTCCATCGCGCTTCTGCCTATTTTTGCTGCTCAGCTTTGGCATGCGCATGATGGCAAGATTGCTGCGCTTTGGTCTCTGCTCACGCTCATCCCGCTGTTTCAAAGTGTGGGGTTTGATGCGGGGCTTTCTGTTCTGTTTCATACGCTGATGTTGGACTATCTGCCCTTCATCCTCATGCTCTTTGCTTTGTTTACCGTCTCAGGGGGCATAGTGATTTCAGGTCATATGCCCGGCACGCCGCGCGTGAATACGACACTTCTCGCCTGCGGGGCTGTGCTGGCAAGTTTCATTGGCACGACAGGTGCAGCCATGGTGATGGTGCGCTCTCTTTTGCGGGCCAATGCCGGGCGCAAACATCAGGCGCATGTGATGGTGTTTTTCATCTTCATTGTGGCCAATATTGGCGGTGCGCTCACGCCGCTGGGCGATCCCCCGCTGTTCATCGGCTTTCTCAAAGGCGTGTCCTTTGTCTGGCCGCTTCAACATTTATGGCCAGCAACAGCCTTTGCGCTGATCACACTGCTGATCATTTTCTATTGTCTCGATAGCCTGCTCTCATACCATCAGGACGATGAGGCTGAGGATCTACAATTGGACGAGGTGATGCAGCCAAAGCTCAAGATCGCCGGCTGGCTCAATATCCTGCTTGTGGGCTGCATCATTGCGGCCATTCTGATTTCAGGCCTTTGGCGCCCCGGTCCTTTGATCGAGATCTGGGGCACCACAATTGAGGGTCAAAATCTGTTTCGCGATGTGGCTTTGCTGAGTATTGGTCTGCTCTCGATTGTGCTGACGCCAAAGGCCTATCGTGCGCACAATGAATTCAGCTTTGAGCCGATCAGGGAAGTCGCGCGGCTCTTTCTGGGTATTTTCATTTGCATCATTCCGCTCTTGAGCCTGCTTGCTGAAGGACTGCAGGGACCCTTTGCGCCTGTGCTGCATTTGATTTTTAACATGGATGGAACACCTAATAATCCGGCGATCTTCTGGCTTGCGGGGGGATTATCCTCGGTGCTCGATAATGCCCCGACTTATCTGGTGTTCTTTGAATTGGCCGGCGGTGATGCTGCTCGTTTGATGGGCCCCATGGCCACAACGCTGATGGCGATTTCTTTGGGCTCCGTCTTCATGGGCGCCAATACCTATATCGGCAATGCCCCCAATTTCATGGTCTATTCCATGGCGCGCGAGGCGGGCGTCGCAATGCCCAGTTTCTTTGGCTATATGCTCTGGTCTGGCGCTCTTCTGTTGCCGCTCTTTGGGCTCATTCATTTTCTCTTTTTATAGAGCAAAAGAAAACGCGCGCCGGAGCGCGCGTTGATCAAAGATCTTCCAGAAGAAAAGCTGCACTTATTCAGCCGCCATGCGGGCGCCAGGCGCGGCATCGCGCACTTTCGAATCCACATGCATTTCATAATTGACGAAGTTCTTGTGGAACATTTCGACCAAATGTTTGGCTGTGGCATCAAATTCGCTGGGCTCCGCCCATGTCTTCACTGGATTGAGAATGTCGCTTTCCACGCCTGGCACATCGGTAGGAACCGACAGACCGAAATAAGGATCAATGCGGAAATTGGCTTTCTTCAATGAGCCATCGAGCGCGGCAGTGAGCAAAGCGCGGGTGACGCGAATGGGCATGCGGCGACCGCCCTTGCCTTCCTTGCCACCAGTCCAGCCAGTGTTCACCAGCCAGCAATCGACATTATGCTTGGCGATGAGATCGCGCAGAAGATTGCCATAGACAGAGGCATGACGGGGCAGGAAGGGATGACCAAAGCAGGTTGAGAAGGTCGCTGTGGGCTCAGTCACACCCTTCACAGTTCCCGCCACTGTCGCGGTATAGCCCGAAAGGAAATGATACATGGCTTGCGAGGAATCGAGTTTGGCAATCGGCGGCATTACGCCAAAGGCATCGCAAGTGAGCATTACAATATTGCGCGGATGACCGCCACGGCCCGTATCCGAAGAATTAGAGATGAAGTGAATCGGATAGGCAATGCGGGTGTTTTCTGTTTTTGACTCATCGTCAAAGTCAGGCATGCGGGTGACAGGATCGAGAACAACATTCTCCATCACCGTGCCAAAGCGCTCAGTGGTTGAATAAATCTCAGGCTCAGCTTCGCGCGACAGGCGGATCGCCTTAGCATAGCAGCCACCTTCAAAGTTAAACACGCCCTCAGGGCTCCAACCATGCTCATCATCGCCGATCAAAATGCGATTGGGATCTTGCGAGAGCGTGGTCTTGCCTGTGCCCGATAAGCCAAAGAAAATCGCCGTATCATCGGCTTTGCCAATATTGGCCGAGCAATGCATGGGCATCACGCCAGCTGCTGGCAGAGTGAAGTTCAGCCATGTGAAGACCGACTTCTTCATTTCGCCCGCATAGCTGGAGCCACCAATCAGCACAATGCGGCGTGAGAAATCGAGAGCAATGACTGTTTCACTGCGGCAACCATGACGCTTGGGATCAGCGCGGAAGGAGGGCAGATCAATGATCGTCAGATCAGGAATAAATTTGAGGACATCTTCCACAGCCGGGCGGATCAGCAGATTGCGGATGAACAGAGAATGCCAAGCATATTCGGTGACAACGCGCGCTTTCACGCGTGTGGCCGGATCCGCGCCGCCATAGAGATCCTGCGCAAACAAATCCATGCCTTCAGCATGTTTCAGAAAGTCGGCGAGCAGAACATCAAAATGCGCCGGGCTCATCGCTTTGTTGTTTTCCCACCACACGACATTCTCTGTCATGGAATCGCGGACGGTGAATTTATCAGCGGGCGAGCGGCCAGTGTGCACGCCTGTCTCAGCATTGATCGCACCGCCGGGCACCAGCACAGCCTCATTGCGGCGGATAGAATGTTCGTAGAGCTCCGGCGCATGCAGGTTATAGGCAATGCTGTTCACGCCTTTGAACCCGAATGCTTCAATCCCATGGGATTGATTGAAAATGCCGGTCTGTTTCATCTCTGTCTCCGATGTGTCCATGATGGACAATGATTGTGGCTGGCCTTCGTCCCTAGGCGCGACCTGAGCGCTTCGTGGGGCGCTAAATGTGACGTTTTCTAGTCTGTGCCTGCCCGAAGGGCAAGGTTCAACTCTGTCGCACTTAGGATAAGTCGATAATTGCTGCAGCGCAGCAAGATCAGGCCTTTTCGCGGGCCTGTTGGGCCAGCTCTGAAAAGACGCTGCGCAGCTCTTGGCCGGTGCAAATCCGTCGAGGAAAAGCTATGCGGGCCGTCAGATCGCCAAGGGCAAGATCAAAGCCATCGGGATCTATGCCACTGACCCGCCAAGACCCATCCTTTTCCCCCGCCAGCCGGGTTGCATAAAGCCGGACGGATTGCGGATGGTCGTCATTCATATGGGTCAGCGCCTCTGGCTCCAGCTCGATGAGTTCCTCCGCCCCGGTCAGATCGGTGAGTAAGACTGAGCCCTCATAATCGGCCGCTTTGGCAATGCCCCCATTCAAATGAGCGCTGGTGATCTCCAAAAGGAAAAAGCCAAAATCGGGAAAATCAACATAAAGCGCTGATTTTGGGTGACGCGCCAGAAAACGGGCGCGCAATTTGGCCCTTTGTTCGGGTTCGCTCACCCGGCGGCAATGGCCCACAAGGGTCAGTCTGGGATGCGCCAAAGGATCGCCCTTACCCGTCTGCACCAATAGAATGGAAGCGCGCCCATCCTGAGCCAGATTTTTGGTATGGGCCGACAGGCCGGACATCAGCAAAATGGGTTGGCCATTATAATCTGTGGCCACATTGATCAGGCTGGTGAAAGGAAAGCCACCCTGCAGGCTCACAGTCCCTAAGCTGCCGGCGCGTATGCTTCGCAACAGGCCCTTGGCCACTTTTACCCCGTCATAGCCCTCCGGCAGGCCGGGCATGGGGCCTTCCGCTTTGGGAGCAGAGCCTTGCATTTTTTCCATATTACAATCCTCATTGGGAGAGCCGACCCGCATCATTGCGGTGCCTCTCGCGCTGGATGAAGCCGATCTTGATGGGCCCAAAGGACAAATAGTGAGCCCCATGTAGCTATGCAAAATGACTCTGCACTCTTCTCTAACGCATGAAAACAGGCTAAGTCGAGATCACTTAAGCTAAGCTATCTTTGAGTGATGAGCAGGGGGGAAACATGCATCTCGATAAGCCAGAAGGTCAGCCAGACGATAAAGTTGCTTGGGCGAGCGATGTGGCCGCGCAAATGCTGCGCCGCTTTGGCTTTCCCTATGTGAGCCTCAATCCCGGTGCCAGCTATCGCGGCTTGCATGATTCCATCGTCAACCATCTGGGCAATGTCGATCCGGGCATGATCCTGTGCTTGCATGAAGATCATGCCATTGGCATTGCACATGGCTATGCCAAAGCCACCGGCAAGCCCATGGCGGCGATCGTTCACTCCAATGTCGGCCTCATGCATGGCATGATGGGCATTTACAATGCCTTTTGCGATCGCATGCCGGTCTTCATCATGGGGGCCACGGGTCCTGTGGATGCGCATCAGCGCCGCCCTTGGATTGATTGGATTCATACCTCCGCCGATCAGGGCGGTATGGTGCGCGATATTGTGAAATTCGATAATCAGCCCTCCTCACCCGAAGCCATTATCGATGCCATGTTGCGCGCCAATATTATGATGCGCACCGAGCCCTGCGGCCCGACCTATATTTGTTTTGATGCCGGATTGCAGGAATCCTCCCTTGATAAAGAGATCACATTCCCCGATCTCGCCCGTTTCCAGCCGCCTGTGCCGCCGCGTCCCGCTAGGGAAGACGTCGCGCGCGCTGTTGCGATGATCAAAGCGGCCAAGCGTCCCGTCATTCTCTTTGGTCGCGGCACGCATTCCAGTGAAGATTGGAATAAGCGGGTGCAATTGGCCGAGCATTTGGGTGCGTGTGTGATGACGGACCTCAAAACCGGCGCCGTCTTCCCAACCGATCACCCCGCCCATGTCGTTGAGCCATTCAATCAATTGGGCAAGACAGCTAGAGAGATTCTGGGCGAAGCTGATCTTGTGCTCGCTTTGGAATGGGTTGATTTGGCTGGTGCATTGCATCCTCCCAAGGGTGGCCCCAAAGTCACCGCCAAAGTCATCTACAGCAGCCTTGATCAGGCCGTGCATAATGGCGCGCATATGATCTTCCAAGCCACGCCAACCGCTGATCTCTATATGGCGGCGGGTGCTGAGGCTGTGGTCAGTGATCTGCTTGAAGCACTGGGACCGGGCGCGAAAAAAGAGCCTTGGCGCGCTGCTGTGCGCCGCACACCCAAGCCCGTCAATCCCGATCGCATCACAGTGGAGCTGATTGCTTCAACTCTGCGCGCCAGCGTCAAGGATCACGATAATGTCAGTCTGGCCGCTTTGTGCCGGGGCTGGCCTTGCGATGCTTGGCCCTTCCACAATTCCTCGGCCTATCTGGGCAAGGATGGCGGTGGCGGCATTGGCTCAGGTGGCGCTTTGTCGATTGGTGCAGCGCTTGGCAATTTGTCGCTTGGCAAAAAGACCATCAGCATTTTGGGCGATGGCGATTTCATGATGGGCGGCAATGCCATTTGGACAGCTGTGAAGCACAAGATTCCGCTGATGATCATCATCAACAATAATCAATCTTACTTCAATGATGAGCTGCATCAGGAAGTGGTCGCCAAGCGGCGCAATCGCCCGGTTGGCAATCGCTGGATTGGTCAGGCGATTTCGGGACCCGGTCTCGATATTGCCAAATTTGTTGAGGCGCAGGGCGCTGTGGGTATCGGCCCGATCAAGACACAGGCGCAATTGCAGGCCGCCATCACGCGCGGTCTTGAAATTCTCGATGCCGGCGGCGTGTGCCTGCTCGATGTGCATGTCCCGCCGGATGAAGATCGCCGCGATGCCTCATCAACCGGCGTGCGCAATACCTGATTACTCAATGGCGCGGGCGGGGTTAACCTGCCCGCCCATGCTCAGATCTGTTTGCCTTCTGCTTGTGCAGGGATACACTCACAGATCTCGACAGGAGACATTCATGCAAAGGCTCACCATCAGTCTCGATGATGCTATGGCCGAGGCTATAGATGCCTATATGGCCCGCCGCGGCTATAATAATCGCTCAGAGGCCATGCGCGATCTGGTGCGCGAAGCGCTGACCCGCAATGATACCGGCCCTGCCAGCGATCAATGCATTGCCGCTGTCTCTTATGTCTATGATTATGACGGACGTGATCTGGCTGTGCGGCTCGACCGAGCGCAGCATGAGCATCATGATCTCACCATTTCGTCCATGCGCACACGCCTCGACCATCATCATTGTCTGGAAGTGACCATGTTGCGCGGGCGCACACAAGCCGTGCGCAAGCTTGCTGAAGCGACCATTGCTGAACGGGGTGTGCGCTTTGGCCAGATCAATCTCGTGCCCATTCGCGCCAGTGGCGGGCGCCACAAACATGGCGATCATGAACATGAGCATGATCATGACTCGCCGGTTTTATAATCACCAAGGATTGCTTTAGCGCGTCACTTTCCAAGGCACGATGAGCCGCTCAATCTCGGTCAGCACCAGCGTGAAGACAATGCCGAGCGCAGCAATCACCAAAAGCCCGACATACATCGTCTCGACCGAGAGAATTTCCCACGCATTCCACATCATATAGCCAAGGCCTGATTTGGCGCCGACCATTTCGGCCAGCGAAATCAGAATCAGCCCCATGCCAACACCCAGTTTAATGCCCGTCATGATCAAGGGCAGCGCGCCGGGAAAGGCAACTGTGCGAAACACCTGCCAGCCGCGCGCACCAAAATTGCGGCTCACATCAAAATAGATGGCGTTGATCTCCAAAACACCCGCAACCGTATTGATCAATATCGGATAGAAAATGCCGACCGCGACCATCACAATTTTGGACGCCTCACCCAGTCCAAAGATCAGCAGAATGAGCGGCAATATGGCGCTTTTGGGAATGGGATAGGTTGCCGAGACAATCGGATCCAGCACAGCGCGAAAGGTGCGGTTCAATCCCATCGCAATACCAAGCAAAAGGGCGGGAATGCCGCCAAACAAAAAGCCCCAGAACAAGCGCTGCATAGAGGCCGACAAATGCCGCCAGAGCGCACCCGACTCAATCAATTTGAGCAGAGTGTTAAAAATCTTGGAGGGAGCTGGGAAGAAGCGCACATCAATCCAGCCCATTTGCGCCGCAATTTCCCATGCCAACAACATCAACAAGGGTGAGATGATATTGAGAATGAGTTCGCGCTTGCCCTTAAGCAGCTTGAACAGCGCAGAGGAGGACGGGCTGGCCACAGACATTAGGATGCGCTCGCTTCATCAAGAGCGCGGGCGCGATCGACTTCATCACGCAAATGGCCCCAGATGTGATAGACAAATTCACCATATTCAGGCCGTGCCCGAAGTTCCAACACACTGCGCGGACGCGCAAAGGGCACATCAACTATGCTCTTGGCACGGCCAGGATGGGCGCTCATCACCAATATGCGATCACCCAGAGTGACAGCCTCATCCACCGAATGGGTGATAAACATCACAGTCTTGCGGGTCTCTTCCCAGATCTTCAGCAATTCTTCCTGCAACAAAAGTTTGTTTTGTTCATCCAGCGCTGAGAATGGCTCATCCATCAGCAAAATATCGGGATCATTGGCAAAGGCGCGTGCAATCGAAACGCGTTGACGCATGCCGCCCGAGAGTTGATGGGGATATGAATCGCGAAATTTTCTCAGGCCCGTGCGCGCTAGATAATGCCCGACAATCTCATTGATCTCCGCCACAGGACGCCGCCGCATCCGCAAGCCATAAGCCGCATTGTCAAACACGCTCATCCAGGGAAACAGAGAATCGCCCTGAAACACCATGGAATTGCCCGGCCGTTGCGAGGTCTTGGGCTGGTTGATGATCAACTCGCCGCTGCTCTGGCTTTCCAACCCAGCAAGAATGCGCAGCAATGTTGTCTTGCCACAGCCCGAGGGCCCCACAATCATGAAGAAGCACCCTTGAGGAATCTCAAGGCTGAGTTGATCAATCGCGACAAACGGGCCTTTGCGCGTCTCAAACACTTTTGACAATTCGCTCATGCGAATTTTGATGTCGTCTGCGCCTGCGCCTGTGGCAGCGATGGGCTGCTGTGCCATGTTCATATCTTACCCTGCAATTCCTTTGATCGGCCCATTCATCGGGCTGTCATTTATTTTGCCGCCATGGGTTTATAGGGGCCAAGTTCTTTGACAACAGCCTCGGCAAAGGAATTATCAACGACCTGATCAATCGTCACCTTGCCTTCAATATCACCTGTCGTTTTGAAGAAGTCGAGATCAATGCCCAAAGTTGGCACATTGACAAAGCCATCGGGATTGCAGCCATGCGCAGTGATGGTGCGATAGACAGCAGGATCCTTGATATTGGTATATTCGGTGAGAATGGCGATCACTTCATCAGCCTTGGGGCCAGCAAGCTTGCCATCCTTGAGGGCATCATTGTAATCGCGCAGGGCTTTAATATAAGCGCGCATGAAGCGCTTGCCTGCTTCAGGATTCTTTTTCAGAAACGAGCCTGAATAGAGAATCACCGCCACTTGATGATCAGGATAGATCAGATCATCGCCCATAAAGCGCACGGCCGCCCCGCGTGTTTCGGCCTCAGTGGCATTGGGCTCTGTGGTGAAAGCAGCATCAATCGCTTTATTTTGCAAAGCCAAAACTTGCTGGGGAAAGGCCAGATAGACTTTCTCAACATCCTCAAATTTAATACCGTCTTTTTTCGCGGCTTCATTCAAGGTTGTTGAAGATCCACTGCCCGGCGCGCTAATGGCAACTTTCAACCCTTTGAGATCGGCCAGCGATTTAAAGCGGCCTGAGTCAATCAGGTCTTTGCGCACCATGAGCGGCTGAAAGCCATGGCCCTTGGGCGTCGAGCCCTTGTCGGCGACAATCTTAATATCAATGCCGCGGGCAATGGCATTATAAAGGCCAGCAGAAGGCCCCCCGCCACCAATATCGAGTTGGCCAGCGCCCAAGGGCGCCACCATTTTAGCTGCCGTGTCGAAATTGGTCATCTTCACTTCAAGCCCTTCGGCTTTGAAATAGCCCTTTTTATCGGCGATGAAAAAACCAACATCTGTGGCCGCGCCACTAATGCCAACTTCAAGTTTCATGGCATCGGCGGCATGCGCGCTATGGGCCGCGCCCAATAGAGATGACCCGATAATGGCGCTCACGGCCAGGCTGAAAATATGATGACGCATGTCTCTCCCCTTGGCTGATCGGGCCGGACTCTTTGGTCCTAACCTCGTTGATCTGCAAACCTTGGCGAAAGCCCGGCAACTGTCAATCGCAAATGCGCTGAAGGTCAGGGTCAAGGGGTTAAACGCTTAAGCCCCGTCAAAGTCTAATGGGTCAAACTCCAAAGGGTCAAAGTCCCGATGCACGGAGCAGAATTCACACGTCACGCCAATGCGGCCATTCTCGCCAATCATATCGCGCCGCTCCTCGCGCGAGAAACTGCGCAGCAGGCCCTCCATGCGCTCTTGTGAGCAGCGGCATTGATGCCGCACGCTTTGGGCGTCAAAAACACTCACCCCGCTTTGATGAAACAGCCGATAGAGCAAGCGCTCACTCGATAAGAGCGGATCGATCAATTCATGATCTTCAACGGTTGCCATCAAGGCTTGCGCTTCAAGCCAAGCCTCATCCTCTTGAAAGACATCCTGCTGCCCGCTTGCGCCTGCTGGCGCATCCCCGGGGTGCAAGTCAGCCTGTTTTTGTCGCTCAATCGAATGGGGCAGAAACTGCACCATCAGGCCCCCAGCGCGCCAATCATGGCCAGAGCCAGAGAGGTTCTCGCCAACAGCGAGGCGGATCATGGTGGGAATTTGCTCAGATTGCCGGAAATATTGATGCGCCGCCTCTTCCAATCCCTGCCCATCGAGAGAGACAACGCCTTGATAGCGTGAGGATTCTAGTCCTGTCTCAATTGTCATGGCCAGATGGCCCTTGCCCAGCAAAGCAGCCGGGCTCATGCGTCCCGCATCCACGGCATCTTGCAAACGCGTCTCGTCAAAACGGGCGACCGCGCGCAGTTTATCGGGCGCTTCAAAATCAACAACCAGCATAGAGACAACGCCATCACTGCGGGTCTGCAATTGGAAACGGCCTTGCGATTTGAGCGCTGATCCCAGCAACACAGTCAATGCTGCTGCCTCGCCCACCAGACGCGCAACGGGGGCAGGATAATTATGTTGCGAGAGAATGATATCAAGCGAGGGGCCAAGGCGCACCGCCCGGCCACGCAGATCAAGCGCGCTCACTGCAAAAGGCAGGACATGATCATCCTGGCCAATGTCGGAGACCGGACGCTCAGCCGGACCCTGCTCACTCATGCGCTTTGCGCCTCCAAGCACCAAGCCAGAATGCCTTTCTGGATATGCAGACGATTTTCCGCTTCGTCGAACACAACCGATTGCGGCCCATCAATCACCTCATCAGTGACTTCCTCACCTCTATGGGCGGGCAGGCAATGCATGAAAATGGCATCCTTATGCGCGGCTGACATCAACTTGCTATTCACTTGATAGGGCGCGAGCAAATTATGCCGATGACGGGATTCTTCTTCATCACCCATCGAGACCCAGCAATCTGAAATTACCGCTTCTGCACCAGAGACGGCGGCAAAAGGATCATGCGTCAGATTGACCTTGGCGCCTGACTGAGCAATCCAATCCAAAATAGGTTTAGAGGGCGCCAGATCGGGCGGTGTTGCCACATTGATCGTAAAGTCAAAGCGCTCGGCTGCATGAATCCAGCTGGCCAAAACATTATTGGAATCACCCGTCCAAGCAACCGTGCGGCCATGAATGGGCCCGCGATGCTCTTCAAAGGTCAGCACATCGGCCATTACCTGACAGGGATGGGTTTTCTTGGTCAGGCCATTGATCACAGGTATGCTGGCATGCGCCGCCAATTCGCGCAAATCTTCATGATCAAGAATGCGGATCATAATGGCATCGACATAACGCGAGAGCACACGCGCTGTATCGGCTATTGTCTCGCCGCGGCCCAATTGCATTTCAGCACCTGTGAGCATGATGGTCTCACCGCCCAATTCCCGCATGCCCACATCAAAGGACACACGCGTGCGTGTGGAGGGGCGATCAAAGATCATCGCCAGAGTTTTGCCAATCAAAGGCCGAGAGGCGGCAAGATGCCCCTTGCGACGCTGATCTTTGATCGCTTTCGCGCCGGTGAGAATTGTGCGCAAATGCGCTGTCGAAACCTCGGTGAGATCGAGAAAATGCTTGGGCGCGAGGGGCTTTGCGGAGGTCATGCCTGTGTCCTTTCGGCATGGGTTATTGTTTTGGACGCTGCAATGCAGGCCTTTTCAAAGCGGGGCAGAGCCTCTGCCACTTCGCTCTCACCAATGATGAGCGGCGGCAACAGGCGCACGACATTCTCGCCTGCAGGAATGACCAGCAGACCCTCTTGGCGCACTAAAGCGGCAAAATCAGCTGCCGGCATTTTATCGTTGATGCGCAGGCCCATCATTAAGCCTTCACCGCGAATTTCGGTAATCACATCGGAATGCGAATCCTTCAATGCGGCAAGCTTTTGTTTCAGCATCAAGCCTGTTTGCGCCACATGCTCAATAAAGCCCGGCGCCAGCACAATATCGAGCACAGCATTGCCAATGGCCATCGCCAAAGGATTGCCGCCAAAGGTCGTGCCATGCGTGCCATAGGTCATGCCTTTGGAGGCCTCGGTCGTCGCCAGACAAGCGCCCAAAGGAAAGCCACCGCCAATGCCTTTGGCGATTGACATAATATCTGGCTGAACACCGCTCAGCTCATAGGCAAATAATTTGCCTGTGCGCCCAACGCCCGTCTGCACTTCGTCAAAGATCAATGTGAGATGGTGCTGATCACACAGCTCGCGCAAAGCACGCAGAAAGCCCGGTGAGGGGCTCTTGATCCCGCCCTCGCCCTGAATGGGTTCAATCAAGATTGCGCCCGTCTGTGGTCCAATCGCTGCTTTGACAGCCTCAAGATCATTGAAGGGCACAAGATCAAAGCCTTCAACGGGCGGGCCAAAGCCATCAAGATATTTCTTATTACCGCCAGCTGCGATGGTTGCCAAAGTGCGCCCATGAAAGGCGCCTTCAAACGTAATGATACGAAAGCGCTCGGGCCGACCACAGGCGGATTGATATTTGCGCGCCATTTTGATCGCGCATTCCAATGCCTCAGCACCGGAATTGGTGAAGAAGACAACATCCGCAAAGCTATTGTCCACCAAGCGTTGCGCGAGCCGCTCGCCTTCGGGAATGCGAAAGAGATTGGATGTGTGCCAGATCTTTTGACCCTGCGCATGCAGAGCTTCAATCAAATGGGGATGCGCATAGCCAAGGCTAGCCACAGCAATGCCGCCACCAAAATCAAGAAATCGTTTGCCGCCCGAGGCCTCCAGCCAAGCGCCCTCGCCCTTTTCAAAGGCAAGCTCAATGCGGGAATAGGTGGGAAGCAACGGCGAAGTCACGGCTGGCTCCTGAGTTGATGGCTTGGCCGACCAAAGGCAGGCCTGAAAATCAAAGCGCCGCCCAAGGGGCGGCTGCACTCTTTATAGACTATCTAGTTTAAGTTTTATTGTATGACAGGTCAACGAAACTCATGGTTTTGAGAAGACCAGCGGCGTCAACAGATAGTCTTGGCTCAAGTGGATGTGTACACACATCTTTGTCCACATGGATGATGTGGGGAAAACGCCAGTGTTGCATTTCCGACTCTTGCGCCCGAATCAACCAGTAGTGTAGCGTCCTGCCTGTCGACTACGACATCTCGTGCGGCAGATTAGTCCAAAACCATCATGAGTCACACGCCACTGGCCCGGCCAGTCTGGCGCGGGGCGCGGGATTCTGGCTAGTCCATTCTGGAGGGACCGAATGTCCTGGAACGATGAACGTGTTGAAATATTAAAGAAACTCTGGCTGGAAGGCCTGAGTGCGAGCCAGATTGCCAATGAGCTGGCCAATGGGATTACCCGCAATGCCGTGATTGGCAAAGTGCATCGCCTCGGCCTTTCTGGCCGCGTCAAGGTGCCTTCGCAATCCCAGCCCCGTCCGCGGCCCCAGCGCATAACGCGCAGCTCGGCGCCGCGCTCCGTCCCGCTGGTGCGCGGCAATAATGCTCTGGCCTATGCCCCGCGCATTCATGAAGCTCCTGCTCCCAAGCCCCTTGAAGAAGTGCTGATCCCCATGTCTGAGCGGGTCACCATTATGGAGCTGAAGGAGGCTATGTGCCGCTGGCCTTTGGGTGATCCGGCCACGCCAGAATTCCGCTATTGCGGCGGCAAATCGACGGTCGGTGAATCTTATTGCACCTATCATTCCCGCGTTGCTTATCAGCCGGCGCAAGATCGTCGGCGTGATCGCGAACGCCGCGCCCAGCGCATGGCTTGAGCCCAAGCCCTGCCCCAAGCCTAGGCTCTGGATCTAGCTCTGTTCACAGGATGCGGTTTTAAGATGAGGATTGGCGCAATTTGCGCCAATGCCGGACGAGTTCATACACTCCCAGCAGACTAAGTCCTGCCACAAAGGGCACGACATAAAAGATCATCCGATAGGCCAAGAGGGAGGCGACAAACGCTTCTGTCGTCGGTCCCTTGATCAAGCTCAACATCGTGGCTTCGAATGGGCCTAATCCGCCCGGCACATTGCTGGCAATCCCCAGCACGCTGGCCGCCAGATAGCTTGCCATAAACGGGATAAAATCAACCGCAATATCCTTCGGCATCAGGCTATAGAGCACGAGACTGGCGCAGGTGATATCGGCCGCACCTGTCAGGATCTGGCCGATGGTGATGCGAAACTGCGGCAATTCCAATGTGACGCCCTGCACATTCAAGCGCCGATGGCTTTTGGAGACCCACGCCACATAGAGAGCCAACGCGATTAAGATGCCAATGCCAATCAGCCGGTTCATGCTTTCAGGCAAATGAAAGATGATGGTCATTTGATCGGGAGCAAAAGAAAAGGTCAGGCCAATCAGCAGATAAGCGCCCAGCCAATAGGTAAAACTGGCAATGACGATGAGGCTGGCCACTTTGCCGGCCGGAACGCCCACTTGCGAATAGATCCAATAGCGCACCGTACTGCCAGTCAGCAGCGAAAAGCCAAGCATATTGCCAATCGCATAGCAGCACAGGGCGGAGAGAGAGACGAGCGGGTAAGAGACATTCAATTGCAATTGCCGAGCTGCCAGCCCGTCATAGGCTGTCCAAGCTGTTAGCGCGAGACAGGTAAACACGCCTGCGAGCACAAATTGGTCTGGGCTGATCTGACCTAGCGCAGTCAGCATATCGTCCCACTTCAATGTGCGCAGCGTTTGCGTCACAAAATAAATCGACAAGCCAAATATGCCAAGGCTGATCAGGCCAGTGGCGGGTTTCTTCCAGGCTTGCAGACGACTGCTCAGGGACATGAAGACTCTCGCTTAAATCAGACGGCGAATATGCGTCCAGAGTCCGCGAAAGGGTCTGAAGACAAATTCAACTTTATGGCTGCCGGGTGCCACTTTGACGGCCCGGAAAATAACATTGGCGCGCAAGATCTCGCTCTCGACGCCATCAACGCTGGCCACCCACCAGGGATGAAAGACATCATTCAGCACCACATAGCCACCCTGCGGCGCATCAACATCAATCGCAATTCGTGTATTGCCATAATGGCTGAGCGCAATCTGTCCCACATCCGTGCTGGGCGAGAGTGCGGGTGCAGTCTCTGCAACAGGCTCTTCCAAAAGCACTGTTGTGCGAAAATCAACATCCGGCCATTGGCCGCTTGTGATCATGCTGGCAAAATCGGCGCGCTGGGTTTGCGTGGCCAGCAGAACACGCGGCAAGGCGCGCGGATTTTCATAAACATAAGAATCTTTGGTCCGTGCGATGAGAGTCAAATCACCTGCAACAAAGCCCTTGTCCATTTGCTCGGCAGGCACGCCCAAGGCCAGCCAGCGCAAGCCTAGAAGATCCGCCATAGGGGAGCGATAATGGGCAAACAAAGGTGAGAAATGTCTTTGCTCGGCAATCGCCACATGATCGATCGCGCCAGTGGCTTGCGCAAAATCCTTCTGCACAATGGGATTATATCCCAGCCAATGATCAAGGCCATGCACCATGCCTGCATTGGGCCATTCAAAACCAATGGCGGCCAGTTCCACCCGATCACGACGATTGGGTGCCGCCGTTTGCGCCAGCTTTTCGCGCAACAGCGCCAGAGTTTCATTCTGTGACTCGCTGCGCAAAATATCATATTGAGCCGCCGGCAGCGCCGTTGATTCATTGGGTCCATTGCTCAGGCCCAGATCAAGGCACATCAAGCCCGCCACAATCAGCATCAGCACATGTCTGTTCATCATGGGCCAGAGGCGGATCAAAGCCAACAGAATGAGCGCGGCACCAATGAGCGCTGCAGCCAGCAAGAGCGAGGGCATGGCTTGAGACAATCGACCTTTGTCAAAAGCGATAAAGCCACACAGCAGCAGAAGCAAAATCATCACACCTGTTTCAATGGCCATGCGTGTGCGCGTGGTCTCTTCACGCTCACGCAGCGCCGCATCAAAACAAAAGGCACCCAGCAAGGCCATAAGCCCGCCAATGACAAAGGTCGCATCGGCAGGGCGGCGGAAGAGATTTATCCCCGGCAAATGAAAGGCAGCCTGAAAGAAAGGCGTGAAATCACCCAGCGCAAACAGCACCATGAACACAAATGCCAGCGTGTAATAGCGAATGGTCTTGTGCCAGAGCGCACCGCGCATCAGGCCAATGGCGACAACAGCAACAAGCGGCAGAGCGCCCGAATAGACATCCGCCATATTGCGCGCCAGCGCCAGCTCATTATGGCCCCAGATCAAACTATTGGGCGGCCCCCAATAATCAGCAAAGGGGCCATCTGTTCCAAACAGATTGGCAACGATCAAGGTCAGAAAGGACGGCGGCGGCAGCGAGCCGCGCGCTGCGCCATCATAGCCAATATCCACGCGTATGGATTGCGCCGCCAAGGCAATGGTGAGGGCAAGTGGGATGGCAATCAAAAGAAGACCGGTCACCGCGCCGGTGAGAATGAGCGGATAATCCTTGCGCAGGCGCTCCATTCGTTGCGGTTGAGCCAGAAAATGCCAGAGCACATAGCCAGCCAAAGCAATCGCGCACAGATAAGCAATCTGATCGCGGCCAATCACCATAAAGGCTGAGGTGACGCCAGCAGCAAAGGCATAGGCTTTGGAATGTCGGTCAAGCGCGCGGGCAATCAGAAACAGCGACAGGCCAAACCAGCAAAAGCTCAGCACTTCGCCAATATGTTGCACACGCCAGGCCGCTGAACCGCCATTAGAAAAGGCAAAAGCTGCGATCAATGCTGCGGCTGGATGCAGCCCCCTGTCCAAACAAAAGACTAGTACCGCACAGCCTGCAACCCATAAGCTGACAAAGGTGACCGCATCCAC
>CAIVAX010000196.1 GCA_903903935.1 uncultured Hyphomicrobiales bacterium
ATAGGGTTTGAACTGTTGCAGATAATGCCAGTTCGCCATGCCATCCGCCTCAGTACCATTGGGGAAGACCACTTTCCGGGCCTTCAAAAAGGCGTCCAAGGCTTCTTGCTTATGGACAAAGCGATAGAGCTGCGCATAAGCAGCCAGAGCGCGCACAATGGCCTCGCGCTTGGTCTTGATCGCCTGCTCAGAGGCCCAAGCGCCTTGGTAAGTATATTCGGGCAGCTCAATCGACATATTGCCTTGCTCAACAAGGCGAACCTTATAAACATCAGTCTGCTCGATCACAGCCACTTCGCCTGTGCCGGCATCAATCGTGCCCATGGTTGCTGCGCGGAACACATCACCACTCGCGCCAATATTGACGAAGCGCACCTTGTCGACATCGACACCATGCTTCTTCATCAAGGCGACCATCAGTTGATGTAGCAAGGCACCCAGCGAGCCCGTGCCCACTGTCTTGCCTTCCAGATCCTTTAGTGTCTTGACTTCCGGCTTGGTGGTGAATACCGCCAAGGAGGGGAGCAAAGCTGCTCCTGCCAGCACTTTGAGCTTTGCGCCCTTTTCAATGGCAGGAAAGATCTGGCCAAAGCCGCTCATAGTTGAGCAATCAATCTCGCCATTGATGATGCCCCCCATCATCTTGCCGCCATCGGCCACATTCATAATAGTGGGGGCCAAACCCATTTTCTCGAGGAAGCCTTGCTGCTTCATCAATTCCTGCATGATCAGATTGACGTTACCAGCGGCATTGGCAATCGTAATCGGAATAGGCTTGGATTGGGCATAAGACCCAATGGAAAATGTGGAAGCCGAAGCTCCAATCGCTACGCCAAGACCTGTTTTAAGAACCTTACGTCGAGACACATGTTTTGGAGACATCGGCTTACCTCTTCATTCTTCAGTGTAACGCCAGGGTGCAATCCATTGCTCAAGATTGCGCACGATCATGGACAAAGTCACGCCCAGGAACATCAGCACAAAAATCGGAACAAACATCGAGGCCGTATCATATTGATTGCCATATTTCACAATCAATGCGCCAAGACCCGTGATTGCGGTAAAGAACTCCGCCACAACCATGCCAATGATGGCGCGACCGATGCCAAGACGCAAGCCCGTCATCATATAGGGCAAAGCTGAGGGCAGGATGATCTTTTTGAAGATCTGCAGCTCATTGGCGGCAAAGGCATTTCCCACATCGATCAATTGCGGTGGAACATTGCGCACACCCGCAATCGTATTTATGAGAATGGGAAACACGGCCAAAATCGTCACAATGAATAATTTGGCTGCATTGCCAAGGCCAAACCACAGAATGACGAGCGGAATGACGGCCACCAGAGGTGTGGCATAGAGCGCATTGACGAGCCAATCAGTCGCGGCATCGACAACTTTGTAGCGTCCGATCAGCAAGCCAAGACCAATACCAATTGCTGAGGCAATCAGAAAGGCGACGATCAGCGAACGCAGACTGCTCATCAAAGCAACAAGCAATTCGCCTGTAGAGATCAAGCGAGCAGCTGATACCGCAATCGCGCTGGGGAAAGACATGAAAAGCGGATCAACTTGACGACCAAGCACTTCCCATAAACCGATCACAAAAATGATCGAGCATAATCTGATGATCCAGATTTTGCTTTTTTGGCTGGGCGGCGGCCCAATATCCTCGATCTCGACATTTTGCAAAAGCGCGTCTGCATCAGCCTGACCCGATGTCTGCGAAGATGTTGTCACGGTGGATCCCTGATTAGTCTGCACGGCAGTCTTCCATTGTTGGAATTAAGCTTTTGCGGTCGAGCTGGAACGGATGAGGTCCCACATCTCCGCACGAATGTGCTGGAATCGCATGTCACCACGCAATTCAGTGATCTCCGGCCGCGGATGCGTGAACGGTATATCGATGATCTTTTTGATGCGACCAGGTCTGGCGCCAAGCACGATCACCCGATTGCTCAGATAAATGGCTTCGTCCAGATCATGCGTCACAAAGAGTGTGGTCTTCTTCGTCTCGGCCTGAATACGCAGCAATTCCAACTGAAGGACTTCGCGAGTCTGTGCGTCAAGCGCACTGAAGGGTTCATCCATCAGCAAAATCGCTGGATCAATGGCAAGAGCACGGGCTAGGCCAATACGCTGCTGCATGCCACCAGATAATTGATGCGGGAATTGCTCACCAGCCCGATCAAGACCAACTAGCTTCAAGAGTTGCTGCGCTCGCTCTGACCGCTGTTGACGGGGCAGGCCTTGCAACTCAAGCCCAAATTCCACATTAGCGCGCGCTGAGCGCCAGGGCAACAATGTGGCTTGCTGGAAGACAAAGCCACGATCACGCCCGGGACCTGAGACAACATTATTATCGACGCGAATGGTACCCGCATCGAGCTTGATCAGCCCTTGAACGATACGCAGCAAAGTAGTTTTGCCGCAGCCGCTCTCACCAATCAACGAGACGATCTCTCCTTCATGCACGTTGAAGGAGATGTGCCGCAGAACCGGCAACAAATGATCCTCGGAATATTGGCCGCCACGAACCCGAAAGGTTTTCGAGACGTCCTCTACCGATAATTTGATCTTCTTGTCCAAGGCTTCACCTCATTCCAGCGAGATAGGTCGCATCAATCCTTGAGTGTGGGATAAAGGGACTGCGCAGTCTTGGCGAAGATCTGCAATTGATTCGCCGCACTCAGGCAGGACAAAGCCTTCTTCGCCGGTTCAAGATTTTCTTTCATCGTGCCTTCGGATGCCGGGCAGTTTGAGCCCCAGGCCAGACGCTCTGCACCAAAAACCGAAACAAGCTTGGGGAAGAATGTTTCTGCGCTAGCCTTGCCCTTGGCAACGTCTACAAAGATGCGCGGGGTCAGCTTGAGATAGATATTCTCAAAATTGGCCATAGCGAAGAGGCTGACCGCCTTATTATATGGCGCGCCATCATCGATCTCGGGACGAGCCAAGTGATCAAGAATAATCTTGGCCTTGGGAAAGCGCTTGGCAAGACCGGCAACTTGAGCAAGGCCTACAGGACCCGTCTGAATACAGATCGGCAGGCCCGCTTCACCAATGAAGGACCATGAAGGGAAAGATTTAGGATCATCAAGCGCGCTTGTATCGAAAGCGGCAGTGCTGCCACCCGTGAACAGACGAAGGCCCGTCAGGCCGCGCTTCATCCACCCCTGGATGACGGCAGGTGCATCAGGCTGCAACACATCAACGCAGCCGACAACCGTGAAACGGCCAGGATATTTCTGGATAGAATCGCAGACATAGGAATTGTCAAAGCCATAACAGGTTGAAGCCTGCACGATAGCAGCTTTGTCGACAC
>CAIVAX010000197.1 GCA_903903935.1 uncultured Hyphomicrobiales bacterium
CTCCCTATCTTGAGCGGGATGATGAAAAAGCGCTCGCCCTTCTTTGGCGAGATCAGCGCGATGATCAAGCGCTCCATCGCATTGCCCATGCGCATATGCGCCTTGTGATGGCGATTGCTGCCCGCTTCCGTCATTATGGGTTGCCGCAGGCTGATCTGGTCCAAGAGGGTCATGTTGGTCTACTGGAAGCTGCAGCCCGCTTTGAGCCGGATCGCGATATTCGCTTTTCCACCTATGCGACATGGTGGATTAGAGCTGCCATTCAAGATTATGTGCTGCGCAATTGGTCGATTGTGCGCGGTGGTACAAGCTCCAATCAAAAGGCATTGTTTTTTAATCTGCGCCGCTTGCGCAATCGTCTTGCGCGCCATGGCGATCATCCGCCCAGTTCAACATTCTCAGAAATTGCTCTGGCACTGGGTGTTTCTTATCAGGATGTCGAGACGATGAATGCCCGCTTGTCGGGTGGCGATGTCTCGCTCAATGCGCCCTTGATGCAAACAGATTCGGGCGAAACAGATGAGCGCGGCGATTTTCTCGTTGATACGCAGCCTTTGCCCGATGTGGCCGTGCAGGAGATGATTGATTCTGATCGTCGCTCAGCTTGGTTGAAGCAGGCTTTGGCAACGCTCACTCCTCGCGAATATCACATCATCCAGCAGCGCAAATTGGCTGATGAAAGTATGACACTAGAGGCTTTGGCTGATCAGCTCGGCATTTCTAAAGAGCGCGTGCGTCAGCTTGAGACAAGAGCGCTGAGCAAACTCAAAGCGGCTTTAATTCAAAACCATGCCGATGCTTTTGTCGGCCTATCCTCTGGGGCAGAGCTTAGATTATCTGCCTGAGATAGTTCCATGAGATGAAAAAGGCCCGCAAAGCGGGCCTTTTTGTTGTGTGGTGGGCGGGTCAAGTGGCCTTATGCGGCCTGTTCAACTTCACCGTCAGATTCTTCGTCGATGTCAGCTTCAACAGATGTTTCAGCCAGCAGATCGGTTTTGGAGCCGCGCTTGGGGCCGCGCTGTAAATAGCTTTCGATCATTTTGAGCGCGTCAGCTTCCATCAATTTTTGGACGGCAGCAATTTCGCGAGCCATGCGGTCGAGGGCGGCTTCATATAATTGCCGCTCGGAATAAGATTGCTCTGGCTGGGCATCTGAACGGTAGAGATCACGCACAACTTCAGCAATCGAGCCCAGATCGCCTGAATTGATCTTGGCCTCATATTCCTGCGCCCGGCGCGACCACATGGTGCGCTTAATGCGGGCGCGGCCGGTCAGCGTATCCAGCGAGCGTTTGACAGTGTCCGCATCGGCAAGCTTGCGAATAGCGCCGCTCAAAACCTTGGGCAGCGGTACTTTCAACGTCATCTTATCCTTGACGAAATTGATGACGAACAATTCTAATTTAAAGCCCGCCACTTCCTGCTCTTCAATCGCAATGATCTGGCCCACGCCATGCGCAGGATAGACAATGAATTCGCTCGCCTTGAAGCCAGTGCGATGGGCGCCAACTTTTTGTGCGGGTTTTGCCTCGCTGGCTTTGGTCTCCACAGCCTTGCTGTCGGCAGCTTTAGCCGGTGCCTTGGGCGCTTGCGCAGCATTGGGCGCAGCCGGGCTCGTCGCAGCCTGTTGGGCTGGTGCGGGCGCCGCAGCCTTTGGCGCAGTTGCAGCCTTCGGGGCAGCTGTAGGAGAAGCCGGCTTAGCCTGCGGTGTAGGTTTGGCAGATTCAGCTTTGACGGCCTCAGCTTTGACAGAAACGGGTTTGGCTTCTGTTTTCTTTCCAGCGGTCTCTAAGGGAGCCTTAGCATTGGCTTGCGGCTTATCCGCCTGTGGCTTTGCAAGTGGAGCTTGAGCAACAGGTTGAGCTTTACTGGTCTGCGCTTTAGCCGGTGCCGCCGTCTTAATCTCTGCCTTGAGCTTGGCCTCAACTTGGGGTTTTGCCGCAGATGTCTTGGCAGAAGGTGCTTTTGAAGCAGGTGCTTTTGCAACGGCTGGCTTGCCGCTTGCGGGCACAGATTTGCTAGCCACTGGCTTAGAGGCGGCCGCAGGCTTGCTGCCCTTGGACTTACTGTCGGTTTTGGCAGGAGCTTTTGATTTCACTTCAGCTTTCGGTGTAGATTTTGCCGCTGCAGGCTTTGCTGGCGCAGGAGATTTATTGGCGGGAGCAGATTTGCTGGCCTGAGGGGCCTTGCTCGTCTGAACCATCTTACCAGATTGTGTTTTCGTCACCGCCTCTTTGATCACTTTTGAAATCACCTTACTATTTGTTTTAGAAGACTTATCAGAAGATTTAGTCGAAACTTTGCCGGCCGCTTTGGCAGTTGGTGCGGCTTTAGCGGAAATGGTTTTTTGTTTGCCCTGACCTTTAGCGCTCGTTGTACGACCCTTCTCACTTTGGGAGTTGGCCTTGCTCTTTGAATCAGTTTTGCTCTTTGAATCAGCTTTGGACTTGGAGTCAGGCTTGGATTTTGCCTTGGTCTTGGCGGATGCCATACTCGGACACTCCTCGTTCATCTCCGAAGGGAGATAGGGTAGGACAGGGCGACCAATACTAAGTCGCTCATCAAGCAGTAGTTTCCCTTCGCATAGAGGGATCTCTGGGTGAACACAGAGCCAAAGAGGTCTCAACAAAGTGCTGTTTTGATGATGATTAATCCCTTGTCTTGCAACCGGGCTCATCCACCGCACGGGTCGGAAGGTATTCGACTGTTAAAAAAGTGATAACATAAAAAATGCCTAAAATCAAAGGTATTGTCACCAAGCAGGCAGCCATGTTCAACAAGGGTTAAGATCCCCTAACCCCGCGCAATCGCGATAAAAAACAAATTTGCAGGCGATGGACCCCTGAGCTGAGGTGGTCAGTGGGTCGATTTTGTCTCATTTTGGACCGAGATCCTGAGCTAAGTTCTCGATCCTAGCTCAGGCTTGGCTTGAGGGTCAGTTTCTCAGTCGCCCTCGCCTGGCTCCTTGGAGAAATAGGCGTCAAACTTGCCGGGCTTGCCATCAAAGTCTTTGCCATCGGCAGGCGGATCTTTCTTGATTGTGATATTGGGCCATTCCTTGGCCATTTCAGCATTCAAGGTGAGCCATTTTTCCAGGCCCGGCTCGGTATCGGGCTTAATGGCCTCGGCTGGGCATTCCGGCTCGCAGACACCGCAGTCAATGCATTCATCAGGCTGGATGACGAGCATGTTCTCGCCCTCGTAGAAACAATCGACGGGGCAGACTTCAACGCAATCCATATATTTGCACTTGATGCAGTTTTCGACGACGACATAGGTCACTGGGCTACTCCTGACAGCGTCATTACGGCAGACTGGCCGACGCGGGGGCGAGGCCGATGCTCTTCATATGATTTTCTCTGCTAGCGCCTTTGGCGCTTTGGCGCAAGAACCCTAAGCGGGGGCTCGTTCATTTCGCAACGCGATCGCTTCATAAATTCCTTGCCTCTCGCCCCCAGCCCTCTCAGGATGAGGTGAGGGACGATGCTGAATTCAGGGAGGATCGGGTGAGCGCGCGCGCATATGATCGAAGTGCGGATGATCTGGGCAATATTGTCAATCTAGGTCATGTCAATTTTCATATTCCTGATCAAAGTGTGGCGACCTTGTTTTACATCGAAGGTCTGGGCCTGACGCGTGATCCATATATGATGAGCGGCGTTGATAATATGTGGGTCAATGTCGGCGATAGCCAATTTCATTTGCCTACAGGCGCACCGACACAGGCGCCCGTCACAACGACAGGGTTGATCGTTCCTGATCTTGAGGCCTTGCTGGCGCGGCTCACAAAAATTCGCCCGCGTCTTCTTCACACCCAGTTTGATTTTGCTCGTGCTGACAATCATGTAGAGATAACATGTCCCTGGGGCAATCATTTGCGCTGTCATCAGCCCCATGCGCAGTCATATGGACCCTTTAGGCTCAATCTGGCTTATGCCCAATTTGCCATAGAGCGTGGCAGGGCAAAGGCTATCGCACGCTTTTATGACGAGATCTTCAAAGCTGCCACGACACTTCAAACATCAGAGGATGGCTTTGCTGTCCATGTAGGAGCTGGCGATCATCAATGGTTGATCTTTAAAGAGAGCGACACTCCGCCCCCGCCCTGTCTTGAGCATCATGTGCAAATCTATCTGGCTCAGTTTTCGGCACCTTATGAGTGTCTCCTGCAACATGGATTGATCACACAGGAAAGTGGCCCGCATCAATATCGGTTTGATAAGATCATTGATCTCGACACGGGCGCGCTGCTGTTTCAATTGGATCATGAAGTGCGCAGCATGAAGCATCCCATGTATGGGCGTGCTTTAATCAATCGCAATCCGGCTTTGAGCATTCGCTCCTTTCAGGCTGGGCAAGAGAATTTCAACTGGCGAGACAGCTAGTTGCTCTCACAGGTTCCAGTCTTTGCCAGTCAGGCGGGCATGGGCGCGGCGCTCTTGCTGGCTTGGTTTGCGCAAATCGCTTGGCGCAGCCGCATCTGTCTCACTGCCCGTTTGATCATCGCGCTCTTTGGTGGGCGTGAGGTCTTCATAAAGCTGGCGCGCTTCTTCATAGGGGCCACGTCTGGAGCCGGGGGCAAGGACGCGCAAAATTTTAATCTCGCGATCAAGCGCAATCGTCAGAACAGCTCCGGGCGCAACGGGCTTTGCCGGAGTGTCAATCCGCTGACCATTCAGACGGACATGGCCGTCTTGCACCAGACGGCTCGCCAGAGTGCGGGTTTTGACGACACGGGCAAACCACAGCCATTTGTCGAGACGTTGGCGTTCGCTGTGAGAACCAGTCGTATCATCAGGCAAAGGTGCCAAATAAATCTCCGTCACCGAACTCTCAGCGGGCCAAGGGCTATTATGATTTACCCTTTGTCTCGAGGGCAGCTTTGAGAGCGGCCAGTTTTGCAAAGGGTGAATCCGGATCAGGCTGTTTGTCGCGCCCTTTGGGTTTTTCGCTTGAGGCAAAACTGCGCTCATGTTGCGGGCCGCGATCCGGCCGCTTGTTGAACTTGCCTTCAAAGCGCGGCTTATGGGGGCGATCGCCATTTTGCGGCCGCTCGCCTGCTGGTCTTTCTCCTGATGTCTGCTCTTGTCTGCGACCTTGGTTCTGTCCAGAGCGCTGATCAAAGCGGCGGCCCTTGTCACGCTCGTGTCGATGGGGACGTTGGGCCGCATCGCCCGCAGGCGCGCCCTCGCCTTGAGTGGGTGATTGCCCTTCCGCAGGAGCTGCGCCATCGCGCGGGGCATTGTGCTGGCTACGCGCATGCGCAGGACGATTGCCTTTGGGGCGATTGTGATGACGTTGCGCCTGATGTTGAGGCCGGCGATTGGGATGCCAAACTTCAATCAATGCTTCTTCTGCGAAACTCTCTTCTGCCGTTTGAACTTCTGCGCTCACGTCAGATGATGCAGAGGTTTCGATTGGTGACGAGTCTGAAGCAGCGGTGTCAGATGTTGCAGCCTCCTGCTCTGGAACCGCTTCTGTCTCAGAAGGCGAGAGTTCAGTGCTCGTAATTTCAGTCTGTGCCTCTGGGACAGAATCGGTTTGCTCAGCAGACAATGTTGCCACTTCTTCTGTGTGAGCGGGCGTGTCGCCCTCCACACTGGCTGAGCTTGTGTCTTCTGTGCTCTGGGTTGCTGAGCTGCTAATGGGTGCAGTGGGTGCTGCAGCAATCAAGGGCACGGTTATGGCCGGGCCTATGCGTTGCTCCATCATATAGCCGAGTGATTTTAAGATCGAGGCAAATTGCTCGCCTGAACAACCGGCCAAAGACGTCATGGCAACGGTGACAACAAAGCCATCGCGATCAGCTGCGCCAGCTGGCGCCTCACCTGGTGTGACGCCGGGGCGATAATTGATTGCGAGACGGATCAGATCCGCCAAGCGCTCAAGGATGTCAACGCGCACCGCGCGTTCCCCTGAGACGCGAAAGCCAGCGGCCAGATAAAAGCGCCGGTCAATCTCATTATTGGCAGGAAAGGAGGTGCGACCTGATGCAGCCAGATGCGGCACTTCATCAAGGCCTTTGATCTCTTCAAGGCCGCCATTTTTCAAAGCCCATAATTGCGCGGCCAATGCGCGCGGTGCTGGCTTCATCAATGCGGGCAGATAAAGATGATAAGCGCCAAAGCGGATACCAAGCTTGCGCAGCGAGCCACGGGCATTTTGATCGAGTGATTTGAGATCTTGCGCCACTTTGCCGCGCTCGAGCACGCCAAGGGCTTCGGCAATCTGAAAGGCCATGCCGCGAGCAAGACCTTCAAGGCCTTCGCCAGCCTCAAGATCAAACAGCGGACCAAGTAATTTTTTGATCTGCTGGGTGAGCCAAAGATCAATGCGCGTTTGCACCAGCTCGAGCGCCGCGCCGGTCAATTGATCATCAGCCAAAATGCGGATCATGGGACGCAGCACATGGTCGCCAGAGGTGATCTTGGCAACAGGCTCGCCCAACCACCGGATCAGGCCATCATGCGCCAGCACAAAGGCTGTATCCACCGCTTGGTGGATGCGATTGGCCCGCGCTTCAATTTCAATCGCCAAAGCTTTTTGCGCTACCGCATTTAATGTGCGAGCCGCTTCTCCCGCTGCCGCCGGATCTGGCGTGAAACGAAAGCCCTGTAATTGTCCTACATGCTGGCCTTCGACCAGTACGTCACCATTGGAGGTGATTTCCGCTTCTAACATTGCATTTTCTCTCAAACGGCGCATGAGCAGACTGGTTCGCCGATCAACGAACCGAAGGGCAAGTTTCTCGTGCAGGGCATCTGACAGACTGTCCTCTACCTGACGCGTCGCGCCCTGCCAATGCTCTGGATCGCGCAACCAGTCGGATCTATTCGCTATATAGTTGTAAGTGCGCACTTGGGCGATGCGTGCCGAGAGGGCATCAATGTCGCCATCGGTGCGGTCCAGAGCGGCTAGATGGCGGGCAAACCAATCATCGGGGATTAGCCCAGCGCGCACCACATAGCGATAGAGGGTGAGCGCCAGATCCGCATGGGCTGATGGCGAAAACTTCCTATAATCAGGTATTTGGCATACTTCCCACAGGCGCTGAATGTCGCCGCGATTGGTCGCTGTCTTGCGCACATCTGGGTCACGTGAGGCAATATCGAGCACCAAAATATCCGTCGCAAGGGGGGCTCTGGTGAGGCCGGGCTCTTCGGGTAATTTATCCAGACTGGCTTGCAAACGGTCGATTGAGGTAAAATCTAGATCAGTGTTGCGCCATTGCAGCAGTGTCACAGGATCGAAGCGATGCGCCTCCAGAGCCTCGACAAGCTCCGGCTCAAAGGGGGCGCAACGCCCTGATGAGCCAAAAGTGCCATCTTTCACATGGCGGCCGGCCCGTCCGGCAATTTGAGCAAATTCGGCCGGCAGCAGGCGGCGATGATGCCAGCCATCAAATTTGCGATCAGATGCAAAAGCGACATGATCAACATCGAGATTGAGCCCCATGCCAATGGCATCGGTGGCAATGATGTAATCGACATCGCCGTTTTGATAGAGATCAACTTGTGCATTGCGTGTGCGCGGGCTCAAGGCGCCCATAACAACAGCAGCGCCGCCGCGCTGACGCCGTATGAGTTCGGCAATCGCATAGACCTCTTCAGCTGAAAAGGCGACAATCGCGGAACGGCGCGGCAGACGTGAGAGTTTACGCTCTCCCGCAAAGCCCAAATGCGAGAGACGGGGGCGGGTGATGATATTCACGCCAGGTAGAAGCTGGGTGATCAGGCCCTGCATTGTATCTGCGCCGATCAATAAGGTTTCGACACGGCCACGGCGGTTGAGCAAGCGATCGGTAAACACATGGCCGCGATCAAGATTGGCGGCGAGTTGAATTTCATCGATGGCGACAAAATCAACAGTCAAATCGCGCGGCATGGCTTCAACCGTCGAGACCCAATAGCGCGGATGTTTGGGTTTGATCTTTTCCTCGCCGGTGATCAGCGCAACCGCCTCAGGCCCAGTGCGCGCGACAATGCGATTATACACCTCGCGTGCCAGCAGCCGCAGGGGCAGACCGATGGCGCCCGAGCCATGGCTCAGCATGCGCTCGATGGCCAGATGCGTCTTGCCGGTATTGGTCGGGCCCAGAACGGCCGACACCCCCTTTGCGCGCTCCGCTTTGGGCAGAGGTGCAGATTTGGAAAAGGGTGCCGAGGGTCCTCCCAAGGGCGATGGTCCTGCTAAGGGATTAGACACGTCATGCGCTCCCCATGGGGATTGTCTCGACCTGTCGCAAAAAAATACGCATTTTCCCTGTTTTCTATGAAGATCGAACGAGTGGGGAACGAATCGCGCCCGAATCGCTGACTCGAAGCGAGTCTGTATTTGTTCACATCAATATGTCGATTGAGTCTGTGACTTGACCGCAAGATTTTGTGTTTGGGGATGCTCCAGTGCAAAAAAGTCTCGTTCCATGGGACGATGTCGAAGAGACTCCAATTGCGCAATGAGTCAATTGCTGACTCTCGCCAAAGAGCAGAAAAATTTTGGGCTCAGTGTTTACTTCTGGCACGCAGCTGGAACACACAGTGTACGAATCGCTGTTCTGGCTGGATGTGATCTGATCGGGGCTAAATCTGGTGGCGCCGGTTAGATCGAGCCACAAGATGCACAGAGCTCAGCGATCACAAAATCGGCCCTTTGCGCATCTCTGTTTACCTTATCAGATCATATGGCCTGAAATGGAGCAGGAAGAGGGACCCAGACGCTTTGGTGATCTTTTCAGCGTTTGGCTGTTGTGGATTTAGGCAGGGCGCCCAAGCTCATTTCTTTGGCCTCGATCACCGTCGTACCAACCAGAGTGGCAACCGAGATTTTATAGGGGACCAGAACGCGCGTATTGGCGAGGGGTGCCAGCCAAACTTCCATATCCTTGTTCTGTGCCATGAATTCGGTGACATGGCGATTGGGCCTATGGCCGGAAATAGGAATATAGCGGGCAGCGCAGATGATGACAGGGCCAGAATAGCCGGCAATCTTGACCTGCTTGGTTCCGCTATAGCTGAGCACCACGTCAAAGCGTGTGAAGCCATCATAGACGGGAATGGTGCGATTGCAGGAGGATGGGCTCATCAGCCCCTCTCCCTCGCCAATGGGCATGAGTAAAGCGCTGAGCGGATCGACAATGCCGCGGCGCTGGTTCTCGGTAACGGGGATGCGGTCCGGCGGTTCCTCGATGGGTGGGGAAATATCGACGGCGCGGACATTTCCACCATTCAGAGCCATGCGGATGGTGCGGGTCATGACCGAGCTGGAGGAGGTCGTGGCATAGGTGGCCGGGGCTGGCTTGCGGCCATCTAGGTTCCCGGTTGAGACCGCAGCCCCTTTGGAATTGGAGATCACTGCGGCAATGCCACTGAGGCGGGCATTGGCCTCGATCTTATAAGTGTCGGGATCTATGGAGCCATTGAGCCCAGCGCTGCCCAGCGGCAAGCCAATGAGATGAACGCTATATTTGACCTGAAAGGGCTCGGCGAGCGCCCAATCCGCCACCAAAAGCCCGATCAGGGCCGGAGCGAGACATAAAAGCTGCCTTGTGGGAAACATCAACATGAACAGGCCGCCAATTTAAGAGGAATCAGATGTCTATAACACAAATTTGACCATAATCAGACGCTGTCATGAAGACCAATTGATCCCCATGGCGGTTCTGCGCTAGCCAAGGCCACAAATTCAGTGTAATAGCCGCCCCTAGAATTCAAAACCCGCCCCTGACTTGTCTCTGGGCTGGTTCTTCGGAGATTGATTATGGCTGTTCCTAGACGAAAAACTTCACCTTCCCGCCGCAATATGCGTCGCTCGGCAGACGCGCTGAAGGCCCCGACTTATGTTGAGGACAAGGATTCAGGTGAATTGCGCCGTCCGCATCATGTCGATCTGAAGACCGGCATGTATGGTGGTCGTCAGGTGCTCAAGATCAAGTCCAAGGACGCTTGATCTAACAAGGGCGCCTGATTTCAAGACGCCTGAGATTTAGCCCGCTTTGGGCGCATACAATTAGAGGGTCGGCTTTGCCGGCCCTTTTCTTTTACTCGTGTGCATGAGGGTACTGGCGCGATGGATCACAATTGATCGCGCGCGACATCGGGCACAAGCACCGTGCGCAGAGGAATCTGCTGGCGGAATTGCAGATCAAGCTCGGCGTAATATTTCTGGATCAACTCAACAAATTCGACGCCGGTCACCAATTTGAGATTGCCTTTCTGTTTGGCAAAATCACGTGCGGCCGATGAATAGCCCCCTGTGGTGATATAAATGCCCACATCACGCGCCTGCACCATTGCATAGAAGGCTTTAACTTGATCGGCGCCGACATTGGCTTCTTGTGATTTGACCTGAATCTTGAGGATGGGCGGCTCAATGCCCAATTCATCGCGCGTGGAGCGAGTGGCATGAGCGCGATAGCCCATAGCGCGAAACAGGCTGGCGACAAAAGGCTCCAATGAATAGCCCTTCAATTCTGCGTTCAGTTTTTTCGAGATAAAATCTTGCGTGATTTCGACCATATCACGCACGACAATTTCCGTTTCTTCACCCCTTGTCTCTGGCGCATGGGGCGCGGGCTTGCCCGATTTGGCTGCGATGAAACTTTGCAAAACCTCTTCAGCAAAGGCGCTAATTTCAAATAAGTGCAAGACCGAACCTAGTTCATATAAAGAGCCGGGTGAAAATTTATCGCGGCTGAGCCGACCCAACCAGCGCACATTGCGTCGATGTGCATAATCATAAGCATCAACGGACTGATACATATAAGGACCGGTGATCTCGCCCAGTCGCAATGTGCGATCAATCTTGCGCGGATAAATAATGTGATCGCCAATGCGCAGTTCATGCACGAAGCGATAAAGCTGGCTGGCCAGAATGGGCACTGATTCTTGGCGTGTTCTTGTCTGAGCCTGATCGAAGGCTTTTGTAAAGGCGGCACGCGAGGGGAGAATCTGACTGGCATCATTGTCGAGATCGATCGAACAAAGTGCGAGGCAGTTTTGATCTAGAAAGATGCGATCCGCTTGATCCGCATTTCCGGCGCGGATTGCCCACATACGTTTGCCGTCCAAAATTAACTCCGCCGCACTGATTGGATCATCATGCGGCGGAGTGTGTTCATCTGTGCCTAAAGAAGGCTAAACGAGCCTGCTTCAGACCATATATTGACCGCCATTGGCGGACAAAGTTGAGCCTGTGATGAATCCCGCGTTATCAGAAGCGAGGAAGACGACACAACGGGCAATTTCTTCTGGCTCGCCCAAGCGACCCACTGGGATGTGCGGCAAGATGGATTTTTCGATAATGGCCGGATCAATCGCCTTAACCATTTCGGTGGCAATATAACCAGGCGTGATGGAATTAACCGTAATGCCGGCGCGGGCGCCTTCTTGTGCGAGGGCTTTGACAAAGCCAATATCGCCAGCTTTAGCAGCCGAATAATTGGCCTGACCCATTTGTCCCTTTTGGCCATTGATCGAAGAAATGCAAATGACGCGGCCAAATTTGCGCGCGCGCATCCCCTCCCAGAGCGGGCGGGTCATATTGAACAGCGAATTCAAATTGGTGTTGATCACCGCATTCCATTGATCAAGTGTCATTTTGTGGAACATGGCGTCGCGGGTAATGCCGGCATTGTTGACCAGAATATCGACAGGTCCGAGATCTTTTTCGACTTGCGCAAGTCCTGCCACGCAAGACTCATAATTGGACACATCCCATTTATAGACAGCTATACCAGTCTCAGCTTTGAATTTCGCAGCCGCTTCATCATTGCCCGCATAATTGGCGGCGACCAGATAGCCAGCCTGCTTCAAGGCAATTGAAATGGCCTCGCCAATCCCACGTGTTCCACCCGTTACAACGGCAACTCGAGCCATGAACTCCTCCTTTATTTGATTGTGTAGGTTTGCATTTGATTTAATTGTCCGTGAGCTTGTTGGCGCACGCATCATGAGTGATCAGATGATGTGCAGATGCTGGGCCAAGCACAGCGTCTGCACATGGGGTGGCGCTTAGCGCTCGATCGTCAGGGCAATGCCCATGCCGCCACCAATGCACAAAGTGGCGAGGCCCTTATGCGCATTGCGGCGCTGCATTTCGAACAGCAATGTTGCAAATACGCGTGCGCCAGAAGCACCAATGGGATGGCCAATGGCAATGGCGCCGCCATTGACGTTCACAATATCGGGATTCCAGCCCATGTCTTTGTTCACCGCAAGGGCTTGCGCCGCAAAGGCTTCATTGGCTTCGACCAGATCAAGATCCTTAACCTTCCAGCCCGCCTTGTCGAGGGCGAGACGCGAGGCGGGGATCGGGCCTGATCCCATAAGGGCAGGATCCACACCGGCTGTCGCCCAGGAGACGATGCGGGCCAAAGGCGTGATGCCACGGCGATGGGCTTCCTCAGCGCTCATGAGAACAACTGCGGCAGCGCCATCATTAATGCCTGAGGCATTGCCGGCGGTGACTGTGCCATCTTTGTTGAAGGCGGGGCGCAATTTGGCCAATGCATCGAGCGTTGTGCCAGCACGAATATATTCATCTTGATCCACAATGATATCGCCCTTGCGCGAGGCAATCGTGACGGGGACAATTTCATCTTTGAAACGACCCGCCTTTTGCGCGGCTTCGGCTTTGTTCTGCGAGGCAACTGCGAAATGATCTTGTTCATCGCGGCTGATTTGCCATTTTGCTGCAACATTCTCAGCTGTAATGCCCATGTGATAGCCATGAAAGGCATCCATGAGTCCATCGCGCAGCATGGTATCGATAAATTTTGTGTCGCCCATTTTTGTGCCATTGCGCAAATGGGCCGCATGTTGCGACATGGACATGGATTCCTGTCCGCCAGCGACAATGATCTTGGCATCGCCATTGGTGATTTGTTGCATGCCAATGGCAACAGCGCGCAGGCCCGAGCCGCACAATTGATTAAGACCCCAGGCTGTCTTCTCCTGCGGAATACCTGCTTTCATCGCCGCCTGACGGGCGGGATTCTGGCCCTGTCCCGCGGCTAGAATTTGACCCAGAATGACTTCATCGACCTCGCCGCCCTCGACTTTGGCGCGCTCTAGGGCGCCCTTAATGGCAATGGCACCCAGTTCATGGGCGGGCGTATTGGCAAAAGCACCATTGAAGGAGCCCACAGCTGTGCGGGCGGCGCTGGCAATGACGATATAGGTGGGCATGTGTGACTCCCTTTGATCTGCACCTGATAATAGACTTAAGACCATTTCATTCCCTGACTAGGGCGAAACAGGGCTGGAGGCGCCCAAATGGCGCTGCGCTCAGCGCACTTGAACAGCCTCAACCCTTATGGTCAAGCAAGGCCAGATGAATTCATCTTGACACTTCGTCGGGGCAGGTCACCAATTAGTCTAGTGTACTGCACAAATTTGTTTTCGCGGCTGCACAAAAAGCCTATTCTGTCTTTGAGGCGGCTGTCTTTGCCGACCCGTCAGAGATAAGTTTGGCTAGTTTGGATGGAATGAGTATGGGCAACGACAAGCAGCCAGTGGCGATTAAAAAATACGCAAATCGTAGACTTTACCACACAGGAATAAGTAGTTACGTAACCCTTCAGGATTTGGCTGAAATGGTCAAGAAGGGTGATGATTTTGTGGTTTTTGATGCCAAAACCAATGAAGATATTACCCGCTCCGTCCTGACCCAGATCATTTTTGAGCAAGAGGGCAAGGATGGCCAGAACCTTTTGCCCATCACCTTCCTGCGACAATTAATCCGCTTTTATGGCGACAGCATGCAAGCTCTGGTGCCAAGCTTTCTCGAATTTTCGATTGATCGCCTGACCAACGAACAGCAAAGCTTCCGCGATCAGATCACCGGAGCCTTTACCCCCAAGGGTCTTGTCGGCACGGATATGTTTGCGGCAATGGAGGAGCAGACCCGTAAGAACATGAAAATGTTCACGCAGGCCATGTCGATGTTTTCGCCTCTCGCGCAGGCTGGCGCCAAGTCATCTGAGAGTTCCAAATCAGCCGAGAGTTCCAAGTCAGCCGAGCCGGAAGCTGAGCCAGCCCCCACGCCAGACATTGAAGCGATGAAAAAGCAAATGCAGGATATGCAGAAGCAATTGGATAGCCTGGCCAAGCAAGGCTGATCAGGCGATTTTGTGCTGCTTTTGGTCGGATGGCTTCACACTCTCTAAAGCCTGACCGAAGAAATCGCCTTGGAAGTAATCAACGCCCCATTCGGTGAGCATATTGGCGGTTGCTTGATTTTCGACCCATTCAGCGACAATGGGAATATTGAGATGATGGGCAAGATCAATCAGAGTGCGCACGAAGAAGCGATCATCGGTTGAGCGGGCCAGATTTTGAACAAAGGCCCCATCGATTTTGACGAGGTCCACGGCCAGGTCATGCAAGTTTCGAAATGAGGTATGGCCGGCACCAAAATCATCCATGGCCACTCGCACGCCCAGTTTCTTGATTGTTTCGATGACGCGCATGGTTGCAGATATATCTTCGATCACGCAGGTCTCGGTGACTTCCATGATCAAGCGTTCAGCTGTACCAGGATGTAGGCTCAGAGCGGCCTGAGCCCGACTGGGCCATTCGGGATCATGAGCGGTTCCGCCAGAAATATTGACTGATAATTCATTTCAGGTCGCTCGACCATGACATCCAGGGCGAGTTCAAGCACGCGTTGATCGAGCAGATGAATGAGCCCTACTTTTTCTGCGATCGGAATAATATCTGCGGGGGGAATTGTTGAGCCATCCTCGGCATACATGCGCAGCAGGGCTTCATAAAAACCAGTCTTGCCATCAGCCGATTTGACAATGGGCTGAAGGGCAATCCCAATGCGTCGATCATTCAACGCTGCAACAATCTGATCCGCCATCATTTGGGTGCGGATGCGTGAATCATCGCGTGCTAGGCTGGGTTCATAGATGACTATGCGTTTGGTCGCTTGTTTGCGAGCTTCTTGCAGGGATTCTTCTGCCTTTTGCAGCAAGATGTGCGGCGAGCGCGCATGCCGGGGCGCAACAATTCCGCCCACTCTGATCGAGGCTTGCAAAGCGCCTGCCGAGGTAGCAATGGGATCAATGGAGGTGGTTTGAATAAAGCGCGTGGCAGCGATTTTGATTTGATCCTGATCGCAAGCATCGAGCGCCAATAGGATGCGATTGCCAGCATAATGGCAAATTTGATCTGTGCCGCGCATTTGTGCTTTGATGCGCAAGCAAGCTTCTTTGACCACTTCATCGCCTACATCATAGCCAAAGCTGTGATTGATCAGGGGCAGATTATCGATGGAGATAATCAGCAGGCCAAAAGAACTTTGGTTCTGTGCCGCCTCTTCAAACATAAGATCAAGATGCGCATGAAACTGGCTGCGATCAACTAAGAGGGCCTCGCGCGTTTCATAGTCTTGTGAATCGCGGCTGATGCGCTCTACAGCTTTGGTTTGTGGGAGTGGCTGATTGACCGATTGTTCTGGAATAATTCGCACCAATCCATGTGCGCGCGCAGGGCGTCCATCGGGACCAACGAACCAGCGGCCATTATCCTCAACCCATAAGAGCCCTTTAAACTCGCCATTCAGCTGATCCATTTGCAAGGCATATTGCAAAGAATATTGAACGCCTGAGCCATTATCCTTGCCTTCGCTTGCCTGAATGAGTTTAGAGCGTGATGTTTTAGATTGGGGCGAGGTCAGCTCCGTAAAATGGGCGCCGGATAAAAGCGGGCTGAGATCTTTCACGCCAAAAATCTCGAGCGCATTGGCGCCCCAGACAATCCGATCTTGTGGCAGATTCCATTCGTACACAACGGCCTTAATGGCATTTAAAATCCGGCGCGGATCTGGCAGGCCTGTGCTTGCAGGAGCGTGTGTTTGGCTCGCAGGGGCATTGGGCGGAGCAGAATTTTGGGCTGGAGCTGGATTTGGATTTGCTAATGGCTTTGCGCCATTAATGCGGGCTGTTGTCGGCGCCGGGTCGCGTTGCGCCGGGGTTAATTGGCCTAAAGGCTTTTTTAAGAGAATTGAAATGCGTTCCACTCGAGCACCACATCCGCACACTCGAACCAAGCTCAGCAAGGCCCTACTGTGATCAGAATGCCGTGCAGCAGTTAATGCCGAGTTGCAGTCAAGCGAAAAATTTGCCTGCGCAAATTAAATTTTGCGCGGCACGGGTCGCCAATCGTGGGGCGCCATTTCAAAACCAGCAAAGTCAAAAGCAGGAGCAACCGTGCAGCCTACTAAAGTCCACGCGCCCAGACTGGTGGCCGTCTGCCAGACATGAGGGGGAACAGTAAATTGTGGTCTTTGTCCTGATTTCAAATCAGGTCCCAGATGAATGGCTTGAGCATCATGACCATTGGGGGAAATGGTGAGAACGAGCGGCCCGCCGGCATAATAATGCCAAGTCTCACTGACATCGATTCTATGCCAGGCCGAGACTTCGCCTGTGTCGAGCAAATAATAAATCTGCGAAGAGGCTGCTCGCCCATTGGCATCTTTGAGCTCATCGCGAAAGGTCTCGCGATAATAGCCACCTTCTGGATGAGGCGTGAGCTTGAGTTGCTCAATGACATCTCGGGCGGTCAGGGATTGATGACTATAGCCTTGCGTCATGATCAAAACTTATTTTTGCGGGCGCGCAATTCAGCAAAGACATCCACCCCAGAGGCATTGGGCATGCCAAGGGTCTGGCGGATTTCGGGCTGATTTGCGCGCAGGAAAGGATTGGTTGCCAATTCTTCAGCCAGAGTTGTGGGCAGAGTAAAGGCACCTGATTGACGCAAGGAGGTGAGGCTGTGCATGCGCTCTTGCAGGCGCTGATTGCCCGGCTCCATGGCCAGGGCAAAGCGGCCATTGGCCAGAGTATATTCATGACCACAATAGATTTGCGTTTGAGGAGGCAGGCCAGCCAGTTTTTGTAAACTGTCCCACATAACAGGCGCTGGTGTTTCAAAAACGCGGCCACAGCCCATGGCAAAGAGCATATCTCCGGCAAACAGAAGATGCTCGTCACAAAACCAATAGACGATATGGCCAATGGTATGGCCGGGCGTTGCTAGAACTTTAACTTTGAGTGAACCCATGCTGAGCTGATCTTCATCGCTCACCGCTTGATCATACGCACCGATTTGTTCTGCTTCGAGTTTGGGAACGATCACTTTGGCATTGGGATAATGGGTCTTGACCTCAGCTATGCCGCCAATGTGATCCTTATGGCGATGCGTCACCAGAATATGTGTGAGGCTCCAGCGCGCCTTTGCTAATTCTGCCAGAACGGGAGCGGCTTCAGGCACATCAATAGAAGCCGTCGCCCCTGTTGCAGGATCATGAACCAGAAGACCGAAATTGTCGTCCAGACATTTGAACTGGCGGATTTCGCAACGCATTGTGATCAGCTCCTGCTGTCAGCCAATTTCAAAGGGCAATTCGACGGGGCTGCGGAAATTGGACGACGAATTCCATTTGAGATCTGAGGAGGTCAGATGGAAGTCGGGGATTTTTTCCAAGAATCGCTTGCTGGCAATTTCTGTGACCAAGCGCGCCATTTGGCTGCCTAGACAAAAATGCTTGCCCGCACCAAAGCCCAAATGACCCTGCGGCTTGCGGTTGATGTCATAGACATCGGGATTGGGGAATTTGCGCTCATCACGATTGGCAGATCCATAGGCGAGAATAACCTTATCGCCTGCTTTCATGGTCTGGCCATGCAAAGTCACATCCTTCATTAACGTGCGCTTAAAGCGCTGCGCGGATGTATTATAGCGCAAGGATTCCTCAATGGCCGAGGGAATGAGGGAGAGATCGGCCACGAGGCGGCGGCGGGCATCGGCATGATCATGCAGATTGAGCGCAAAGATCGACATGAAGCTCGACAATGATTCGACGCCAGCCATCACAAAGGTCGCTGTGGTCATAACGATTTCACGTTCGCTCAGGCGATCACCATCAATTTCGGCCTCCGCCAAATGAGTGATGAGATCATCACGCGGTTCAGCCCTGCGCTTGGTGACCTCTTCAGTGAGAAATTCACTGATATAGGCAAAGGCGTCGAGATGTTCCTGCGTGCGGCCCTTTGTTTCTTTATCTGTCGAAACAGCCAAAATCACTTTGCGACGGATTTCATTATGGTCGCGCATCGGCAGGCCCAAAGTGCGAAACAATAATCCAACCGTAATCTGGCTCGAATAATGTTCGACAAAGTCAAACCGGCGCATTTGCAAAATGGCATCGATCGAGCGATCAGCAATTTCCAAAACGGGGGCAATCGTTGAGTCAAGATTGCGACGCATGAAAGCAGCCTGACTCAAACCACGCAGACGATCATGGCGCGGCGGATCAGTGGTGCCCAGTGTTGCACCCGCCCGTCCGGGAATTTCATCAATCAAATTGCCTTGCGAGGAAGAATAAGTTTCCCAATCCTGCGCAGCGCGCGAGATATCCTCATAACGCGATAAGATCCAGATCTGTGCCTTGGGGCTCCAATAGCAGGGATGATGATCCCGCAATTGGGCGTAATAAGGAAAAGGATCGGCATCGATCAGGGGAGAATAAAGATCGAAAACTTCACTCATCGCAGGCCTATGATCATTTGAGACGCGCTAGCCTTAGCATAGGCTGCAAGCTCAGGCATGTTTCAAATCGCATTTCCTCGCTTTAACTGACTGTCCCAAGCGACTATTCCCCAGTAATTGATTGATATCATGCGTTTCGAGCTTAGGTTCTGCAAGGCCTTCTTGACTTCTTCTAGCTTTATCGCCACCTATCGCGCCAATTGGCCGATTGGCCGCATCGATTGGCGAGGCTTATGCGGAGCTATCTAGATTTTGAAAAGCCTGTTGCTGAAATTGAAGCCCGGATTGACCAATTAAGGGCTGTTTCCGGGCAAGATACGGCGGCCATTGGCGAGGACATTTCCAAGCTGGAGGCCAGAGCGAACAAGGCTTTGGCTGATGTCTATGCCAATTTGACTCCCTGGCAGAAGACGCAAGTGGCGCGCCATCTTCATCGGCCCCATTTCAGCGATTTTGTCGGTGGGCTGATCACTGATTTCACGCCGCTGGCCGGAGATCGCAAATTTGCCGAAGACGAGGCGATTGTCGGGGGATTTGGCCGGTTTCGGAACCGATCAGTCTGTGTGATCGGGCAGGAAAAAGGCTCTGATACGGAAAGCCGTCTGCGCCATAATTTTGGCATGGCGCGCCCCGAGGGGTATCGCAAGGCCATTCGCTTGATGGAAATGGCTGATCGGTTTGATTTACCAGTCATTTCTCTGGTTGATACGGCTGGCGCCTTTCCTGGCATTGATGCCGAAGAGCGCGGTCAGGCTGAGGCGATTGCCCGCTCTACTGAAGCTTGCCTTGGTTTGGGCGTGCCCAATGTGGCGGTCGTTTTGGGTGAGGGCGGCTCAGGTGGCGCCATTGCCATTGCCACGGCTAGTAAAGTGCTGATGCTAGAACATGCCATTTACAGCGTGATCTCGCCTGAAGGGGCCGCATCGATCCTGTGGAAGGATTCGAGCCGTCGGCAGGAAGCAGCCATGAATATGAAGATCACGGCGCAGGACCTGCACAAATTTGGCATTATTGATCAGATTATCCCCGAACCGCTGGGCGGCGCCCATCGCGACCCCCAAAAAGCTATTGCGCTGACAGGCGATGCGATTGAGGCGGCTCTGCAAGCTTGCCTTGGCATGTCGCCTGAGGCGTTACGAGCGGCGCGCGCCGATAAATTTATGGCCATTGGACGCAAGATCTGAGGCTCTGGGCTAGCCCGAACGGTTTGTTTACCTCAATTGATGTTGTCTTATCAGATGGGTAGGGTAAGCTTTGCGGGCTGTGTCATCATCAGAATCGCGACACAATTGCCCGTTAAGGGTGTGCTGTCGTCGGAAGTTTTTGGGGAATGGATTTGGCTGAACGTCCAGAGCAAGTGAAGACGCGTCAAAGAACCCGCATTGGCAAAAGCCATTCTTTCGTGCAGCAAAATTGGCAGGCTAGATTTTTGCGATTTGCTGCCATTGCTACAGTCTTCGGGGCTCTATCGGCCTGTCAGGAAAGCTTGCCTCTTTCGACGAGCGGCCGGGCTGTAAGGCCCATACCGTCTTCTACCTTAACGTTGATGCGTGAAAAGGGCACGAATTCCCATGCGCCCGTTCTCATCCGCACCTATAAAAAAGAAGCTGAGCTTGAAATCTGGAAGATGAAGGCCGATGGCAGATATACACTGCTCAAGACCTTCCCTATGTGCCGCTGGTCTGGCCAATTGGGCCCCAAGATCAAGGAAGGCGATCGTCAGGTTCCCGAAGGTTTCTATACGATCACGCCCGGACAGATGAATCCCAATTCGAATTATTATCTGTCCTTCAATGTTGGCTATCCCAATGCCTATGACAAAGCCCATGGCTATACGGGTGGATTGATCATGGTGCATGGCGCCTGTTCGTCGGCGGGTTGTTTCTCGATGACCGATGAACAGATTGCCGAAATCTATGCCATTGCGCGCGAGGCTTTTGCTGGCGGGCAAAAGGGCATTCAAATGCAATCCCTGCCATTCCGCATGACGCCGGACAATCTGGCCCTGCATAGGCTTGATCCCAATATGCCGTTCTGGAGGGAAATCAAAAAGGGCCTTGATGCTTTCGAGGTGACCCAGCAGGAGCCACAGGTGGCCTTTTGTGGTCGGCGCTATGTGTTCAATGCAACACCGGTCAATGCATCTGCCCGCATGGATGCGACAGCGCCTTGCCCAGCCTTGCAGGAAGATGAGCAGCTGGAGTTAGAACTCGCCAAAAAGGATCAGGACGATCAGGCCAAAGTTGCGCAGCTTGTGGCGCGCGGCGTGCAGCCTATTCGCCTGCTTTATTCTGATGGTGGCCAGCATCCTGATTTCCAGAATGTCTCTCTGGTCAGCCGTCCGGAGGCTTTGCAAGCTGGGCCGATTGAAATTCCTCTTGATGCCAATGGCAAGCCTTTGTCACCTCTGATCAAGGCGGTGGAAGCGAAACAGACGACAGTCGTCACATCCAAACCAAGCTTATTGCCTCCAGCGCCCAAGCTTGTTGAGGCAGCAGCCCAGCCTGATACGACGATTGTGGCGGCCAGCCCTGCGGCTGCACAGGCCGAGAGCAAGTCCTTTTATTCGGGTTTCCTCACTGGATTGTCTTCCATTGGAGACATGGTCTCCCCTAATGCGTTGTTTGGCGGGTCATCACCTAGCGTGAACCAGCCCAGTGAGGTGCCTTTGCCACCCAGCCGGTCGGAGCCTGTGGGCAAAAAGCCCGTCGCTGACAAAGGCGCTCCAGAGGCGAGCAAATTGCGCTCTTCGCTTTAAGTGTCGCGCCCTTAAGGTTAATGGCACACTCGAACCACGCGATAGCCGATGAAATAGCCCCAATGATCATAGGCAGGCCGCTGGATGATGCGGCAAGCCACGGGTCTTGGCGCATAAAAATGCGGCCGGTGGCGATAAGTAGGGTAATGGGGCGCAGGGCGATGATATTGCGCCGCCAGAGCGCCTAAAGCGAGGCCAGCGACTAAGCCTCCGGCAAGGACCGGTCCAGCATTGTTCCAGCCAGAAGACTGGCGACGATAGGCCAAGCGATCAGCCATCGCCGGATTGACGAGGAATGGTCCGGCCAAAGTCATAGCGATCAGGAGGGGGGTGAGGATTTTGCGGGTGATGTTCAGCATGTCTATCTCCTGCCCCGGTTAGAATGGGGGATAGGGTGAAGATTAGATGACTGAGGATGAACAGAAGCTGAGTTATATGTTCATCTTCCATTCATTCATCTCGCTTCGCCTCTGCCGCATTTGAGGCTGGCCCGAAAAATGCTAATGTTGCAATAGTTTCATAACTAGAGTGGCAAGTCCATGCGAAATCTTCTGCTTCTGACCCTCGGCCTCAGCCTAGCTAGCAACCTTGCGCTGGCTGATGAAGTCAAAATGCTCTGCCGCCGCGAGAAGGATTCTTATGTCGTGACTTACGACATTGCAAACAATCGGTTGCTGACAAATAATCCCAATATTCTCAACAACACGATCGTCATCAAGCGCGTGCAGAATGATGAGGATGGGATTTTGATCTGGAGTGCCGTGCCTGCCTTTGGTGGCGAGCGCGATATGCTGACTTTGTTTGGCAAAGAGAAATGGATGAAATATTTTTACGGCAATGGCAGTGAAGTCACCGATAAGTGCATGTGAGTGCAGGGGAATTATTGAGCACTGAGAAGCTCAAAGCACATACGAGCTCAACCTGTCCCCCTTAATGTTACTAAGAGTGCCCTCTTCGAGGGTTGCGATTGATCCTCATCAAAGGAAACTCATAAATATGAAATTAGCTTAATCCTTGCACGAGACGCTCAGTCTTTTTGATCATTTGATTTTTTCTGACACTGGTCCTAACCTAAGGCAGTCCTCATGATCACAGGAGAGGATTGTGAAAACAAACGTCATTGTTTTATCTCTTTTTGCTCTAGTCAGTTTGACTGATTTCATGACCCAAGCGGCAGCGGCGGAGCCAATCCAATGTGTCACAAATTTTGAAGCCCGCAATACAAACAAGCGACCAGCGCCAGGCTCCCTTGCAACGCGTAAAGATACGCCATGTCGGGTGCCTGGTTATGTCGGAGTTTTCGGCAAAGGAACGCATCAAGCGGATGGATTTCTTGTTCGTATACCACCTAAAAATGGAAGTGTAACGATGGAGAATGCCTCATCGTTTATCTACACACCTCGCAAGGGGTTTGTCGGTAAAGATTTGATGGTCATTCGAATAAAATTTGTGAATACGCGCGGTGCAGCGGTGCGATTTTCCATTCGCGTTGATGAGTAATCGGCGGGCTTAACTCGTGTATCTTGTGTGGCGATTGGATTTCGTCTCAAGATGAGTTCTATCTTCGTTTGAAGTTTTGTCCTAAGCCATAACCCCATGACAATGTTTAAACTTCTTCCCAGAGCCACAGGGGCAGGCTTCATTGCGGCCGATTTTGCCCCAGGTGGAGGGATCATTGGGGTCGCGGTTCTCGGCGGGTTGCTGGACTTCTGCCACTGGCCCTAAAAGGGCTTGGGCATTGAGCTCGCCGCGTTCAATGAGCGAATTGATCTCATTGATCCGCTCAGAAGTGTCCTCGCTTGCCAGAGTTTCGGGCTGGGGCTGTTGTTCAAAGGCCACTTCGACACGCATCAATTGCGAGGTCGTCATTTCATGCCAGCGCGAGATGAGACTATTGAACAGCTCAAAGGCTTCCGACTTATATTCATTGAGCGGATCGCGCTGGGCATAGCCGCGCCAGCCAATCACCTGACGCAGATGATCCAGCATCACCAGATGTTCGCGCCAGAAATGATCGAGCACTTGCAGCACAATCTGCTTTTCAACATAGCGCATCACATCAGCGCCATTCTTCTCAATGCGCTGCGCATAAGCGGCATCGCCTGCCGCGTGAATGCGGCTTGAGACTTCTTCTTCGCCAATGCCTTCTTCTTTGGCCCAATCGGCGATCGGCAGATCAATATTGAGCACGCCGATCAATGCTTCGCGCAAGCCCTGAAGGTCCCATGTCTCGGGATAGGAATCGGCGGGAATGTGGCGACTGAGGATTTCGTCGAAGATC